>WHTL01000021.1 GCA_009377735.1 Acidimicrobiia bacterium | reverse complement strand
CGGGCGCGGTCGATGTCCGATATGAGGATGACATTCCCGTTGAATTCGATGGCACCCGTAACCATCATCGGCACGGTATCCAGTCGTTCCTTGAGTGCCCAATACAGGACCCCGAGAATCACTGCCCCACCCACAAAAAGAGCCGATGCGGTGAGGATGGAGAGTCGGAATCGGATTGAGCCGAGAACGTCGATGATTACCTACCTATCCATCAGAGTCGACAGAGAGCCGATAGCCGCGACCGGCCAAGGTCTCAATCAGGCTGGTGGCCCCGAGCTTCTTACGAAGATTGGAGATGGTGACACGCACCACATTGGTGAACGGGTCGGCCATCTCATCCCATACGTGTTCCAAGAGGGTCTCCTGGGAAAGCACCTCCCGGGGGTGGGTCATGAAAAAGTGGAGGAGGGCGAACTCCTTGGTGGTGAGTGACAAAGGGTTGCCATCGAGGCTCGCCTCAAAAGTCGCCGGATCCAACACCAAACCACCGGTCTCGATGACGGGACTGGCGGTGGGCTCGTCACGTCTGAGCAGCGCCCGCACCCTGGCGGAGAGCTCATCCATTGCAAAGGGTTTCACGAGATAGTCGTCGGCACCTCCATCGAGGCCCGTGACCCGATCCTCGATATCGTCACGTGCAGTGACCATGAGCACGCGTGGTCTCCCCTCACCCAGAGTCTCCAGATCGCCACGAACCAGTCTGCGGCATAGATCCATTCCCGAGCCGTCTGGTAGGTTCCAATCGAGCGCCACCAGGTCGTACTCGGTCGAAATCACCTTTACACCGCTTTCCGCCGCCGTGTAGGAGACGTCTACGGCATGTCCATCACGACGCAGGACCCTGGCGATGATGTCGGCAAGATCAACATCGTCCTCGACTACCAAAACTCGCATGACCGAATGATATGGCCAAACCCGCCCAACGGTGACACAACGGGCCCCAACTGGCACCACTTACACAAATCTCATGGGCCATGACCGACTCCCATGGCGGGAACCCGCTCGGGTAGGGGGCAGGGTCGCCTAGCCCCCGGGGAGGAAACCCCGCGGGTTACTGAAGAGGACTTCCTGGGACCGGGTGAGACTGCTCCGCGACTAGAACGGAGCAGTCCTAAAGGTTGCCACTACCAGTATCAGGGCCGGTGGTTCTCACGCAAGTCTGAGCTGTGACATCTCAACCCCAAGCCACCACGTGGCAACGGGAGACATCAGATGCGACCATACCGAACCCGACGAAAACACCACCATGACAGACAGACCCCGGGGTCACGCAGGTGAGGTTGCACGGCCCCGAACACTCGAATCGCACAAGAAGAGGCAGCCGTAGGGGGTCTGGGGGACAGGGTCCCCCAGACCTTATTGACGACGGGGCAAAGGGACGGCCGCCTACCCTTTCCAACTATGGATTTCGCGCCTTTTGGAGCCGTACTCTTCGATCTCGACGGTGTGGTCACGCCCACTGCGGACATCCACCAACTGGCCTGGCGCGAGGTTTTCGAAGAGGTCCTCCCCCAAATCGCTTCAGAAGACCAGCAGAGGTATCGCGACAATGACTACACCCTTTATGTAGACGGCAAGCCCCGTTACGACGGTGTCGCCTCCGTCCTTGAAGCCCATGATGTGGTGCTGCCCCGCGGCGACCCCGGGGACGAACCAGGGATGGACACGGTCTGTGCCATTGGGAACATGAAGAACGAAGCCTTTCTCAGGGTCCTGGAACGGGATCGCATCAGGCCATACCCGGGAGCCATCAGGATGATCGACCATCTCGATGAGTTGGGAATCCCGTCCGCAATAGTTAGTTCGTCGCGCAACGCTCGCAAGGTGCTGGATGTGGCTGGGATTACCAACCGATTCGTCGCCATCGTCGATGGCAACGTGATCCGGGACGAGGGTCTGGCCGGAAAACCGGACCCCGCTCCATTCCTGGAGGCCGCACGACGTCTTGGGGTGGAGCCGGAGAAAGCCGTCGTCATGGAAGACGCCCTCAGCGGAGTGCGGGCAGGCGCCAACGGACCTTTCGCATTGGTAGTCGGTGTCGACCGCGAAGACCAAGCAGATGCGCTGAAAGCCGCGGGGGCCGATGTGGTGGTCCCCGATGTCGGGCACCTGTTGGGACAGGAAAAATGACCCGTCCGATCGAGACACCGCGTCGTACCCACCGGCTCCCCCACGACATCTACCCCGTCGATCCGTGGGCGATCGTCGAGCACGGATACCATCCCGACTCCCTGCCCTTGTTGGAAACGGTGATGGCCCTCTCCAACGGATGGCTAGGCGTGCGGGGCGGGTTCCACACCGGGAGACCGGCTCACGAGCCCGGTGTCCTCATCAACGGTTTTTACGAGACCTGGCCCATCCAGTACCCCGAGGAGGCCTACGGCTACGCCCAGAAGGGCCAGACCATCGTGCACGTCCCCGATCCCACCGTGGTGCGTCTCCTCATCGACGGAGAGCCAGTGGACTTCGGGCACGCCGAGATCAACCACTGGTGGCGTCGTCTCAATCTGAGGCGGGGCCTGCTGTCGCATCAATACCGTCTGACCACCTCCACCGGTGCCGAGGTGGCCATCCGGACCACCCGGATGGTGTCAATCGCCCGTCCCGACCTCCTGGCCTGCCGTCTCTCGGTGGTATCCGACCAACCCATCGATCTCCAGATCGACTCCTACCTCATGAACCGCCAGGACACCGACTACCTCCATGACGAGGTGGATGAGTTCGACCCAAGGAGGGCAGGGGAGTTTGGGCGCAGGGTGCTCAACCAGACCGAGCTGGACATCGACCCAGACGAGCTGACGATCACAACGGCGTATCGAACAACCAACTCCGAGCTGGACCTGGGGGTGACCACGACCCATGAGCTCTCCACTGATCACGAGTACATGGTGGACACGGTCCCCGACGAGGACAGACCCCATCTGCGCATCCACACCTCGATGGCCGAGGGAGAGCGTCTCCGACTCGACAAGATCACCTGTTACCGAACCGGGGATCTGGTTGCCGAGCGGTCCCGAGAGTCCGCTGAGGGCGCCCGAGGTGTCGGATTTGTCAATCTCGTCGGTGCGCATGCCCGGGCCTGGCAACGATATTGGGAGACCACCGATGTGGAGATCGATGCCGACCCCGAGACTCAGCAGGCCCTTCGTTGGGTTCTATTCCAGCTGAATCAGGCGTCGGCCCAGTTGCAGAGCCAGGGCATTCCTGCCAAAGGTCTCACAGGTCAGGCTTACGAGGGACACATATTCTGGGACACAGAGACCTTCGTCCTCCCATTCCTCGCCTATACCCGCCCGGCCGCTGCCGCCGGTCTCATCCGGCATCGCTACTCCATGTTGGACGCGGCCCGCCAACGCGCCAAAGAGCTCTCCGAGGATGGCGCTCTCTATCCGTGGCGCACCATCGACGGGACCGAGGCATCGGCATACTACGCCGGGGGGACGGCCCAATATCACATCAACGCCGCCATCGCCTACGCAATCCGCAACTATGTCGAGAGCACCGGAGATGAGGAGTTGTTATGGGAGGTTGGGGTCGAGATGTTGGTGGAGACCGCCCGCATGTGGCAGACACTCGGCTTCGAACGCGATGGTCAGTTCCATGTTCATGGTGTGACCGGCCCCGACGAGTACACCGCGGTGGTGGACGACAACGCCTACACCAACATGATGGCGGCAATGAATCTCAACATCGCCGCCGACGCGGTTGAGAGAATGAGCCAGGAGCGACCACAGCGGTATGCCGATCTGGCCGACCGGATCGATTTCAACGACTCCGAGCCTGCTCGTTGGCGTCGAACCGCCGACATGATGCACGTCCCCCATCACGACCTGCTCGGTATCACCGCACAGGATGACAACTTTCTCGATAAGGAGCCGTGGCCCTTCGATGAGACTCCCGAGGAAAACTATCCACTCCTCCTCCATTACCACCCGCTCGTCATATACCGATTCCAGGTGCTCAAGCAAGCCGATGTGGTGATGGCAATGTACCTCTTGCCTGGGGAGTTCGACGATGAGACCAGGAAGGCAAACTTCGCCTACTACGACCCCATCACGACCGGCGACTCATCCCTTTCCGCATGTGTGCAATCGATCGTCGCCGCCCGGATAGGCGAGATGGACCTGGCCATGCGCTACTTCCGTCAGGCGTTATGGACAGACCTGGGGGATCTCCATCACAACACCACCGACGGGGTCCACATGGCGTCCGCCGGCGGAGTGTGGATGGCAATCGTGCACGGATTCGCCGGTCTCAACGACGAGGGCGGCCACCTCCGCTTCGACCCCCGACTACCCGAGGAGTGGAATGGTCTCCGCTTCATGCTCCGGTTCCACGACCATCTCCTCGGAATTGATATCAACCACGACCGCATCCGTCTCGTTTACGAAGGCCCCGAAATCGAGATCGAGGTCAGAGGCAAGAGCGTCGCGGTCGACGAGGAGGGCGTTGAGATAGAGCTGGGGTAGCTCCCCGCTCCCAGCCTCTAACCATCGAGGTCCCTTAGGGCGTCCTCCACTCCTCGATGGAACGTGGGATAGGCGTAGATCATCGTACGAAGGTCCGCCACCGGGGTAGCAGTGTGTATGGCGAGGGTGAGCATTCCCAGCACCTCTCCACCCACAGGGCCCACCGAGGTAGCTCCCACTAGGACCCCCTCATGGCGATCGACGATGAGTTTGATGAACCCGCGGTTCCCACTCTTATGAATCCACCCCCGGGCGGTGGAGGGAACCAACGCGGTACCGGTCCCGACATCCAATCCCCCATCCCGTGCTTCGGCCTCGGTCACTCCCACCGACCCAACCTCGGGATCGGTGAAGGTGACCCGGGGAACGGCTTCGTATCGGGCGTTATGGTGCGGGCGTCCCAGGATGTCGGCGATGGCGATGTTTGCCTGGTACATGGACACGTGGGTGAAACCACCATGACCGGTGACATCGCCCACAGCCCAAAGCCCCTCCCCAGCACGCATCCGCTCATCGACATCGATAGCGTCGGATGTGATGTCCAATCCAACAGTGTCGACACCGATGGCATCGAGGTCGGCATGACGGCCCACTGCCACCAGCAGCTTCTCGCCTCGAACGGAGTCACCGTTCTCCAGATCGAGGGCCACCCCACCGTTCTCCGTTCGGACACGGGTCGCCGTTGACCCGACCCGAACGTCTACCTCGTCGGAGGCGAGCACATCGGCCATGAGTACGCCCGCCTCCGGCTCCTCTCCGGGGAGGAGCCGCGTCTCGGCCTCCACCACCGTCACCCTAGAACCGAATCGTGCGAATACCTGGGCGAACTCCACCCCAACGGCACCCCCGCCCAGTATCAGCAGAGAGTCCGGGACGGTCGTGGTCTCAACCGCATCGTGATTGGTCCAGATCTCCACATCATCCATCCCGGACATGGGCGGGATCGATGCCACAGTTCCGGTGGCGATCACCACACCACGTTGCGCGGTGAAGCGCTGCCCGTCGACGTCAACGGTGCATGGCCCGACGAGACGACCCCGTCCCCGCACGAAGCGACCTCCCTTGTCCTCAAGACGTTTCACCGCAACGGTGTCGTCCCAGTCATCGGTCGCCTCCTCTCGAATCCGAGTTGCGACTGGGTCCCAGGAGGGCTCTACGGATGCCGACCCGGCAATTCCTCCGATACGAGCACCCTCGGCGAGCAGACGGGACGCACGGAGCATCATCTTGGTGGGGACACAACCCCAGTAGGGACACTCCCCGCCAACAAGACGATGGTCGATACCGACCACATCGAGACCGGACGCGGCAAGCTCGCCGGCGACATGCTCACCACCCGGACCCAATCCAAGGACAACGACATCAGCTGTTTCGGAAAGGGCCACAGGCATACCTCCTGATCGACGGGGCTGTTTGATACCCATTATTACGCCAGGTGAACTCCTCGGTAGGTCGCGCGGAATCACATCGCGGAGTTGCTCCCCTCGACCCGCCGGCCTACCCCCTTCTTCGAGGGGGGAGAAGTTAATTTTGGCCGTGGCGCTCCATGTGCCAGGCGGCTGCGTCCTCGCCTACGGCGGTCTCATAGCGCAGACCCATCACTACCACCCCGGCCAGACCGAGTCCCTCGGCGACCTCTGAGCACTCCCCCGCCCGTTTCCAGGCGTACTCCCGGCGGTCCTCCTTGTCGAGGCTGTCGAGATCGGACCGCAGGCGATCGGTCACGCTGACACCGCCCATATCGACTACCCGATCGACGAATGATTGAGAGAAAGGCGGGATGACAGAGAGGAACACCGGGGGGTCGTCGGGTTCCAGCTCCATCCGCTTCACCTGCTCCTCGATCGTGTCGGGATCTACTACCGGACCCACCTCGAAGAACTGTGCTCCCAGATCGATACGACGTTGCAGATGCCAACGACGGAAACGGGCCGGCATCCCCACTTCAAACGCGGGGATAGTCTCCTGCAACTCCAGGAGGTGCTCCACGATCTCGAAATGGTTGGAGTTGTGCTCCACGGTTGGAAAGGAGTCACCGACCACCACCAGGTAGGAATCGACCCCGTTCCACAATGCTCCTCGAACCTCGCTCTCGATGGCGAGGATGTTGCGGTCCCTGGTGGAAACCACCACTGTCGTTTCCATCCCGGGGACGTCATGGGCCAGCCGGGCACCGAATGCGAACGGTGAGACCCGGATCGTCCCGAAGACGTTGTCGGTGATGATGACATGGCCCCACTTGTCCTCGAGGTGCTTATGGCTCATATCGGGATAGGCGGGTGGGTTTACCTCGATTATGTGGAGAAACTCCTCCCCTTTGCTCAACATTTTGTGCTCTTCACACTCTCTCCTATCTGGCGATGAAGTATTTGGCGCGGGGATGATGACAGATCAGAGCCGAGGTGGTCTGCTCCGGTTGATACTGCCAACCCGTCTCCTGGGAACACTCGATCCCGAGACGATCCGCTTGGAGCAGCTTGGATACCGTGGCATTGTCCTCGAGATCGGGGCAGGCGGGATATCCCCACGAATAGCGCCCGCCGCGATACTGCTGACGGAACAGACCCTGGAGGGTCGGCCCGTCCTCATCGACGAAGCCCCACTCCTCACGGATCCGGTGGTGCCACAACTCGGCCAGCGACTCCGCCATCTCTACTCCCAGCCCATGGGTATGGAGGTAGTCGGAGTACGCATCGGCCTCGAAGAGTGCGGCGGCATGCTCCGACACCCGATGACCCATGGTGACGATGTGGAAGGCGGCGTAGTCGACCTCATCGGCGTCGATGGGGCGGAAGAAGTCGGCGATGCAAAGGAAGGGGGCCTCGCTCTGACGGGGGAAACTCAGCCGAGTTCTCTCCTCAGTCCTCTCCGGATCGGCCCAGATCACCAGATCGTTGCCATCCCCGTTTGCAGGGAAATAGCCATAGACGACCTGCGGAACCAACAGCTCCTCGGCCTTGGCTTCATTGAGGCGCTCTCTGAGCACGGGCTGCAGACGCGCTTTGAACTCGGCATCGGACTCACCCGAATGGGGGCGATACTGCCACTGGTTGCGGAAGAGAGCCGTGTGATTGAGGTACTCGGCAATCTCGCTCACCGGCACTCCCTTGACCACTCTGCTTCCCAGGAACGGAGGTGCCGGGATGGGATTGTCCGTCACCACCTCCGGGGAACGCACAGGAGTATCCACTGCGGTGCTTTGGCGCACCGCCTTTCGGTCCCCGGCCTTTCTCCCTCTCGCCTCGGGCTTGACGAGTGTTCCCTCACGCTTCTCGGTGACGACGGAGTCCATCACCCGGAGACCCTCGAAGGCATCCTTTCCGTAGTAGAGCGGGCCTGTGTAGACATCGCGCAGATCCGCTTCGACATACCGTCTGGTGAGGGCAGCGCCACCGAGGAGAACGGGAGTGTCACCCAGACCCCTCCGTGTCAGCTCTTCCAGATTGTCCCTCATGATGAGTGTCGACTTCACCAGCAGACCGGACATCCCGATGGCGTCGGCCTTGACCTCTGCCGCCTTCTCGATCATGTCGGCAATCTCGACCTTGATCCCGAGGTTGTGTACCTCGAATCCATTGTTGGTGAGGATGATGTCGACCAGGTTTTTTCCAATGTCATGGACATCGCCACGGACGGTGGCGAGCACGATTCGGCCCCGGCCGGCGTCGGTGCTCTTGTCCATGTGGGGCTCAAGATGTTTCACCGCGGCCTTCATGGTCTCGGCCGACTTGAGCACAAAGGGAAGTTGCATCTCGCCGCTGGCGAACATCTCGCCCACTCTCTTCATCCCGGCGAGAAGGATGTCGTTGATGATGTCGAGAGGGGCGTGCTCGTTGAGCGCGTCATCGAGGTCGGTGTCGAGCCCGGTACGGTCTCCATCGACGATCCTCTCCTCCAGTCTCTTGTCCACCGGCCAGCCGGAGCGGTCTTCGATCACCTTCTTCTCATCGGTGGCGTCGGAGAACACCTCGAGGAAGCGCTCCAACGCCTCAGGGTCACTGTCCCAGACCAGATCAAGACAGGCAGCACGTTGCTCGTCGGGAAGGGAGGCGATGGGAACAATCTTGGCGGCATGGACGATGGCGGCGTCGAGACCAACCTGACGACATTCGTGGAGGAACACCGAGTTGAGCGCCT
The DNA here is from genome assembly GCA_009377735.1 of Acidimicrobiia bacterium. Taxonomy (GTDB): domain Bacteria; phylum Actinomycetota; class Acidimicrobiia; order Spongiisociales; family ZC4RG35; genus WHTL01. The sequence goes on along the minus strand of WHTL01000021.1, from coordinate 11,280 downwards.
TGCGTGACACCGGACTGAGACCAAAGGACACATTGGAGACACCGAGCACCGTGTACACCCTGGGCAACTCCTCCTTGATCCTCCTTATCGCCTTGATGGTCTCTATCGCATCCTGACGTAGGGCGGCATCCCCGGTTCCCAGTGGGAAGGTGAGCGGGTCAAAGATGAGATCGGTCGGCTCCAGTCCGTACTCGTCGACGGCGATGTCGTGGATCCTATGGGCGACCCGCATCTTCCACTCGACGTCACGGGCCTGGCCCTCCTCGTCGATCAGAAGACAGATGACCGCCGAGCCGTGCTCCTTTGCGAGGGTGAACACCTTGTCGATTCGAGAACCCGGTCCCACACCGTCCTCCAGATTGGCGGAGTTGAGTACCGACCGCCCGCCGATCCTCTGCAGACCGGCCTCCATCACTTCGGACTCGGTCGAGTCGAGCACGATGGGAGCCGTCACCTCGGTGGCGAATCGAGAGGTAATCACATCCATATCCTTGGTCCCGTCGCGACCCACATAGTCAACAGAGACGTCGACCAAATGAGCAGACTCGGCGATCTGGGCCAGGGCAACATCGACGCAACCGTCGACGTCATCGGCGAGGAGAGCCTCACGGAACCGCTTGGACCCATTGGTATTGGTCCGCTCCCCGATGATGAGGAATGAGGCATCCTGGTCGAACGGAACGGGTGAGTAGAGCGAGGTCGCCCCGGGCTCATGCTCGGGGTCCCGGGGGGCTCGGTCGACGGTCCCCAAACGCTCGACCACGGCGGCGAGATGCTCTGGTGTGGTCCCACAACATCCCCCGACGACGGAGACTCCCAGTTCACCGACAAACTTGGCCAGATGATCGGCGAGGCCTTCGGGCGTGAGGTCGTACACCATTTCTCCGTCCTCCACCGACGGCAAACCGGCGTTGGGAAGTACCGATATGGGTCGTCGCGAGTGTCGGGAAAGGTGGCGCAGCGGCTCCCACATCTCCTCGGGTCCTGTGGCACAGTTGAGACCAAGCACATCAACACCCAAGGGCTCGATGGCATTGAGGGCGGCACCGATCTCGGTTCCGGGAAGCATCCGGCCGGTGAGCTCGATCGTTACCTGCGTCTGCAACGGCACCTCCCGCCCCACATCTTCCATGGCTACACGGGCACCTCGTACTGCGGCCTTGAGCCCAAGCAGATCGAACTGGGTCTCGATCAGGATGAGGTCGACACCACCTTCCAGCAGGCCACGGGCTTGGACCCGATACTGCTCCGCCAGTTCCGCGTAGCGAATCTGACCAAGGGAGGGGAACTTCGTGCCGGGACCGACCGACCCGGCGACGAACCGGGCTCTGCCGTCGATGGAATGGGCTTGGGCAGCGTCGACGGCGATCTCGGCCGCGGCACGAGACAACTCCTCGGCACGATCGGCGATGGAGTACTCCGCCAGTGGAACCCCGAACGACCCAAAGGTATTGGTTTCGATGACATCCGAGCCGATCGCTAGAAAGGAGTCGTGGAAGTTACGGACCACGTCGGGGCGTGTAACGCTGAGGATCTCGTTGCAACCCTCGAAGGCATCCCCCCCGAAGTCCTCTGCTGTGAGATTCATCCGTTGGAATGAGGTCCCCGCCCCACCGTCATAGATGAGGGTCCGTTGCTCAATTGCATCTAGATAGTCGGCCATGCCACTCCTTTGTGCGATCACTCTGTCGCGCTCTTCGAGCGCTCCGGAGCGGCTGGACCGCTTCGAAGCAACTCATCGTTCAGGCATTGGCACCGTGTCTGGTCGGTAGACCATCTGATCGGTTGCCGCGGCTTCACAGGGCCTGTCCCTCCGCCGCTCGCGATGAGCGCGTTGTCGGCCATCAGTCTACCTCAAATGTCGTGGCAGCAGGTCACCAACAATGCCCGCTGGCATTCCAGTTTCCCCAACCCCCGCCCTCATAGACCAGGTAGGCGGCAACGGCCGTATTGGCGATTGGATCATAGATGGAGGTATCGGCCGGCCAACCCGACAGGTCGAGTCGGCGATCCCATTCACTCTCGAGATGCTGGAACAGACCCCGCGCTGACGAGGTCGGGTTGGCTGCATCAGGATCCCCATTGGACTCGCAACGAATTAGCGCCATCGCCAGCTCGACGTCTTCCGACTCGAAGTAGATCTCGACGACCGTTCTCCAACGCTCGACTGGATCCTCGGTCTCCAGGGACGCAGCCAGCTGGATGGGGTCGGGACAGGGGATGGCCACCTCTCCCAGTTCGGCACAGTGATCGCTCCCCGCAACCAGATAGTCGAAAGGCACCGGACCGTCACCCTGGAACTGCGGCTGACCTTCGATGGGTCCTGCCTTCGCGGGCATTGTCGGGAAGATGAGGATCAGAAGAAGGGTGAAGGTGAGGGCGCCATGGCGTGAACGCACGTTGGACTCCTATGTGTCAGGGGATGGGGGAATAAAGAAACACAGCCGTCTCCGGCTGTGCCCGGATCAGGCTAGCTCAGGTCTGTGATTAGTGGTCAACCCGCTTCTGCGCCTGTCCATATTTAGGCTCTCCCCTAACCAGCTGAGACGGCGACGGCTGTCCGAGGTGGCAGGGAATGCGTAGGCAGAGGGTCGATTTCGGGGGTTACGGGCCCGCTCAGCAGCACCCCGAGACTTACGCTGTCGAGCACTCAGATCCACTGATCTCGACATCGTGAGGTAGAGAGTGGCAGCGCCGAAGCCGCAGACTAGGGGAGATCCTGATTAGATAGCGGTGTGTTTACGTGCATATCGGCTCACGATGAAGCACGTTTCGTGATCCAATGCGGGACCACAATGGAACCGATTGACGGTCTGTCACGTTCGCTGGGTGAGGATGTCAGATATCGAGGGACACTCTGGAATTCGCTACAACGACTTCGAGCGTTTCTACCGGAGCCAATGGGACGAGGTGTATCGGCCACTCGCCGTGGTCTTGCGGGACCCCGGGCTGGCGGAAGAGGCAACGAATGAGGCCATGTCCCGGGCGTTAAGCCACTGGACGAAGATCACCAAAGGCAGCAATCAGGCCGGCTGGGTCTATCGGGTCGCCTACAACTGGGCAATCGATCAGATTCGGCGTCATAACCGATGGCGACGGCTTCCAAACAGGCCAGAGCCGTCGTGGCTGCCGCCCGTGCCCGACCCGGAGGTGTTCCATGCCGTCAGTGACCTGCCGTACCAACAGCGGGCGGTGGTCGTTCTCCGCATCTTGGAGGACTGGTCGGAACGAGACGTGGCCGAAGCTCTCGATATCGCACCGGGCACCGTGAAGAGCCGATTGAGCCGGGCCCTGTCCACACTGCGAGAGGGGTTGTCATGACGGCGCTTGAAGAACGAGTCGCTCGCGAGCTGAGAGCGGAGCGAGATCTCGTGCCACCCGGTTCCCGACCGCCCCTCCCGAGGAAACCCCAGTCCCCGTGGCTCATGCGGCTGGGAGTGGCAGCCGGAATCGTGGTCTTGGTGACGACTGGTCTCATGTTGACCCGTTTCATCTCCGGTCCCGAACCGACCGCGACGGTCACCATCATGGAAGTGAGCGGCGAGCGGGAACCGGAGGTGGTTGCCGCGTGGCGGACGTGGTGGGAGGCGTGGGTCCAGGTTAGAGAGACCGCCACTTCCAGCGCGGATGGCGGTGTCAGGTTTAACCCACAACCACTTTCGGAACTGGCTGTTGACCGCACTTTCACAGCTGACGAAATGTTCACGATGGACACCGACGGCAGTCCGCTGGGAGTAGGGGTCGAAACGGTTATTCGACTGACCCCGGAGATACGCATCGAAGGTGATCGTGCCTTCATCCGTGACTGCCTCTACATGGACCCCATATCCTGGCCAGTTCTCAGGGATCCTGATTCCACCGGTGGCACCGTGGTGTACGAAGCCGAGATGGTTCACAGGGAGACGGGCTGGTTGATGGTACGTTCCGAGCCAGAAACCCTAATAGAGCAGATCACGGCCGACGATCTCTGTGTGCCAGGGGAGCAATAGGTCAATCGGACCGTTCGTTATGGCGTCGCAGCCACCCGGAATGGCGGATGCCCCGGCGTCGGCAGCCAACTCGTAAAAGTCGAAATCGCACGGACAGTCCATCGATGACCAGCGGCAGTAGGACCGCACGGTTCCCCACTGGTCAAGGTCACGTGGCGGACGTGGAGAGAGGTTGGTTGACACAGTATCGATCGACGACCTGTGTGAGGCGCTCAGGGTCAGGACGGCGGAGCCGCGTCACCGAGGCTCGTGCAGCTCCATCATGCGATTGAAGCAGCTATCCAAGAGGGTCATGTCGGCATCCATGGCCGCGTCAGATTGTCTGGATTGATCTCTAATTCGATGCCATTTGTCCATCACGCACTCCAGTACGCCATATAGAACGCTGTTCCTTCTTGTGTCAAGGGTTACGTTGCGACTGCGGTCGGAGTGACCGACCGGGCGGTGCGCGACTGGCTACAGGGAAAGCCGCTGCGACGTGGCAACGAGGAGCAGCTGCAAACTCTTCGCCAGATAGTGCTTCTGTTGGACGACTCCTTGAGTAGGCGTGGGGTTGGTTTAGAGCCCACAACCGACTCCTAGATGGGCGGCGGCCGCTGGAGGTTCTTGCCGAAGGCGACTTCGAGGGCGTCAGTCGGGCGGCGGCCGCGTTCGCCGATGGAGCGTACGTCTGACACTGTCCGACCGGCGCTGACTCGACCCTATGGCGATGGAGGACATATCAGCTCGCGTCATCACTCGGCTCCGGGCCTTGACCGAACGTGTGACCCTAATGAGCAGAAACCCCAGGCCGACGCTGATAATCGCGGTGGCACCGACGATCAGGACGTCCAACCCCGTGTAGGGGAGCTCCGCAGCGGGCACAGTTATCGAGACTGCGCGGTCTTCGGGTTCAAGAATCCAAACCTGACAACCTGGACGCTGGTTGTATCGTTCTCCACCCGATGGCTGGCCCGGTGTGCTTGCGGTCAGTCCTAACTCGTCGAGGCTTACTGTTGGGGAGCCGTCTTCGACAGTTGGGCAAACACTCAATCTGAGATGCCCCAAACCCAAACCCGCCGTGATCTGTTGGAGAGGGCGAGAATCGAACCACAGGGTGGACGGGCGACCTGGTTCGGCAGTGGGGATGGCCACATAGAACCCGACTTCGTGATATCGCTCACTCATCTCGGCGTCGAGCATCACCTGATCAGGCGCGAGACCGAGAACCTCGATTACATCGAGGGCGACTTCGCGTTTCTCTGTGGTTGTTGGAAAAAATTCAAAGCCCGGATCTTCTTCTCTTACGGCGGCGTCGATAGCAGTCAGTGCACCATCCGACTCGATCAACAGATCAATAGTCAGGGTGTCGAGAGCAGACGGATGCGCCGCCACAGTAACCGGTATCAGCAGAGAAACCGCCATGGCGAAAGCCGATACCCAGAACATGGTTCGTAAGGTTGGACGTCCGAGTCTCATCCGTCTCCAGCGGTCGTATATGCGAAGGGTACAACGATGCGGACCTGCTGGGCGTCTCACGCGTGATACAATCCCACCATGAGCAACCACGAGGTCACTATTCGAGAGCTTCGCAACCAAGGTGGCAAAGTCATCGACCGGGTTTTCGCCGGCGAACATCTCACTGTGACCCGATCTGGCAAACCTGTGGCTGAGCTTCGTCCAATACCGGGACCGGCCCTTAATTCCAGGGAACTCCTTCGACGGTGGTCTCATCTTCCGCATGTGGATCCTGAGCGCCTGCGGGAGGATGTAGACAGGATCGCCGATTCGTCACTGTGAGCGACCCAATCGCTCTTCAAGGACTTCTCGATACCAGCACCGTGTTCTTGCTTCGTGAGCTCGACGATGCACAGGTCCTACCCAACGAGCCGTACATCTCCACTGTCACCCTGGCAGAACTGTCCGTCGGGCCACTGGTCGCCCACTCCGAGAAGGAGAGAGCTGCGCGTCAGGCCCATTTGCAGCAAGCGGAGGCCGACTTCGATCCCTTGCCTTTCGATGTCGATGCGGCGCGAGCTTTCGGGCAAGTAGCTGCATCGCTACGACGTTCTGGCCGAAAGGCAATAGCTCGCGCGTACGACGCCATGATCGCCGCTGTCGCCATATCCAACGACCTACCTCTCTACACCTGCAACTCCGGCGACTTCGTAGGAATCGAGGGACTTCGAGTAGTCCCTGTACCCCATCCTGACCAACGCTCATAGAACCAGACAATTGGACGCGGGCCACCGCCAGCCACGCTGGTGGTACTGGTGTATGGTGTGGCGTGCTGGGGTTGATCAGCGGCTGACAGGTCCGGAACGGATGAGGGGGCGTTCAGTCACGGCGGCGGTCGGGGATGGTTCGAGCGGAGCAGCCTCCGTCGTTGTGGGGGACTTTCGGGATCGAATCTCATGCCTGCCCCGTGGATGGCGACGTGATGGTGATACCAGCACACCGTCGTTAGGTTTTCGGGGTCGGTTCTCCCCCATTCCAAATAGGGGATGATGTGATGAACCTGTAAGCGATAGCTACTGGAGCATCCATCGATGGTGCAAGCATGACCATCCCGATGCATTACCGCCTTGCGGAGTTTGGGCGGGACGACTCTGGTCTTCCGGCCGTATTTCATCGGGGTGCCGTCCTCGGCTCGGACGATGACTTCTAGGGTGCCGTCACAGAGGATCTCCTCGATGGCGTCGACGCCGACTCGGGGGCCCGATTCGATAGTGACTCCGGCCTCGCCGTTCGTGGGTGCTGCCTGGTTGGCGTCCACGAAGATGGTCGCCCCACCACTTGAACTGTTATCCGAATCGACGTCGCCTGCGTCTTGGCAGATGGAGACGAGAGCGTCGGCTTTCCGAGCAGAAATCGAACCGAACATGCCGTCAGGATCGGGAGGCAGACTGTCGCCTCGTTCCGTCAATGCGTCTTCTACGATCTTGCCGTCGGCACCTACCAGTTGACCGTGGATACGCCAGGTTCCCTCATCAAGTGAAGGCTGTAGGCAGAGATACCTTGATTTGAAGGCTTCCTCATGGTCGGTTCGGGTAAAACGCCGCAGTTGAGCAGCAAACCTCCGCACGCCCGCAATATCGAACCCGCCGGATCGTTCCAGCTCCTGTTCGGATGCCCCGGCTTCGGCCAACTTCACAGTTGCCACCCGCCGATCGACACTGCCTTCTCCGGGGTCGTGGTGGAGGTTGCGGGCGAGACGCACTAGATCGGAAGTGGTGTCATCGGAGACATCCAAACGGCCCTTGGCCCACTCGTTGATGCTGCGGGCTCCGTCCCCTTGGGGAACCTTGCGGGCGTCCAACTCGGAGAGGAGGACCGCCTGAGCGGACCGGACATCACCAACCACATTCTCCATGTCCACCAGCATCTCCTCGATGCGATCCGTGGGGAGCGACCCAATCTGATCGTTGCTCCGAACCAGTAGTTGCTGTTCCATGCTCACAACGTATCGCAGGGGTCTGACAGAAAACACTGAACGCGCCAAGAAAACAAAAATTTTCTGAGAAGGTTTGGTCGAAGGCGCTTACCCCACAGCTAGGTCGGCGCGGCCACGGCCGTCGGGGCGGGTGCGGTGTCGCCGGCCCGCACCGGCCCCTGCGCCCACGCGCCCCACTGGTGATCACGGGGAAACGTATCAACCGTCGGCGTGTCGCAACCGTTCCCCAGTGATCAACTTCGAGTCGATGCCAGCCACTCGCCGACCGCCTGCGCGTAGGCATCGGGGACTTCAATCGGGAGCGCATGGCCCACATTCTCGAAGACCGACAGGTTCCAGTCTGGGCGCTGCGCCGTCCAGTCATCGATCCATGTCCGCGTTATCAAGCGATCGTCGTCGCCCCACAGCAGAAGTGTGGGCGCAGCCGCACGGCGCATGGCCTCCTGCACGCGGTGGCGCCGGACGAACATCGCCGAGAAGATCGACGCAATCACCGTGACGGAGCTATCCAGCTGATTCGGCTGCAGCGCCACGAACTCGTCGCGCGCGAGTTCGGTGAATTCGGGTGAGATCCTCCCTAGTTCGCCGCCCCCAAGGTCCCACTTGGTGCCTTCAATACTCGCCGGATCGCTGAGGATCCGAATATTCAGATCGAGAAGCCTACGTCCGAACAGACGCAGCAACCCTCGGGCTACGGGAGGCGCGACTGCCAGCCCTGCCCGGCCAACCGTCCGCCACAACCGGGATTCGCCGACGCTGATCGGAGGTGGAAGGGCCGGAGTCACCAGCACGATCTGCACGACCCGGTCAGGCGCGATGTCGGCGAACAGCAACGCGACGATCCCGCCCGCCGACCAGCCGTGGACCACCACCTTATCCAGCCCCAGTGCACCGGTGAACGCACACAAGAACCGCGCATTGGATTCGACACCTGCCGCGCGCCGATCCGGCAACTCGGTGTGCCCGGCGATCGTGCCGGGAAGGTCCACCGCGATCACACGCCCGTACCTCCGCAGCGCCGGAAAGACGTCGACCCAGTTTGTGGCGCTACCCGCGGGGTTGGGGACCAGGAGATGTACCGGTGCGCCCGGCGGCGAGCCCACGCCCTCGGTCGAGAGATAGTGCACCGAGGTGCCGCGCAGATCGACCGTCTCGCTGTGGATTCCAGACCAACGGGCAGATCGCTCACCCCAGTCGGAGTACTGCATTTATTCACCGTAGTCCCGGAGGAGCCGGATCGAGCAGGGCCTCGTTCACATCACGGTCGCGACGTGTCCACTCCAACGGTACTGCTCGCACTGCGCCGGCGAAGCCTGTTGCTGCCACGGGGTACCGTGCCGGTCGAAAGTCGCGGACGGTTCTGCGCATGGGCGACTGAAGCGCTGACAAACGCCGCGCCGAGCTCGGTGATGATGCTGGCGGCAAGGTTGGTGGCGGCCTAGAACAGGGCGTCGGCTTGGCCCCCGTCTCAGGAGAATCCCACCACCGGAACGAAAACATCACCGAGACGGCCCTATCCTGGTGTTGGCGAGATGAGACGGAAGCCCGCCACCACCCTCACGGAAGACCAATCCAGTCTTCTTGCCGCCAGATACCCTCAGTGGGCGCTCCTGACGTTGGCCGAGAGGGAGCGTGCGGAGCATCTAATCACCGTCTTCCGGAGACACACCAATTTTGAGATACTTCCCGGTGTCAAGCCAACTGACGACCTCGAGGTGACCATTGCGGCGGCCGGCGCCCTCCTCATCCTGGCTCTTCCAATCGACCGCATCCCCCACCTGTCCTCGGTCATCGTCCACCCTCGAAGTGTGAACCGACGGGTCGTCCGGAATCTGGGTGGTCTCATGGTCTCCGAATCCCGATCGGTTCTCTCTGGCCAGGCGCACCACTACGGGCCCGTACTGATCTCTTGGCGTCACGCTCTATATGAGATGAACCACCCAGAGATTGGCCGCCAGGTGATCATCCACGAACTCGCCCACAAACTCGACATGGCGAATGCGTACGACGGGACCCCGCCTATCTCGGCGGACAAGAGGGCCGAATTCATAGTCGCAAGAGACAACGAACTTGCCCGGATGCGGACAGGCCGCGATGACGGGATCCTCGACCGATATGGCGCCACGGACGTCGGGGAGTTCTTCGCGGTTGCAACGGAGAGGTTCTTCACCGACCCCATCCCGATGGCCGAGGGGTTGCCTGATCTGTATGCGGCGATGGCGGATGCCTTCGGCCAGGATACAGTGGGACGTCTTTATCAATCCCCTACCAGGAGCGGAAATGGTTGAGTCCCCCGAGTTGCAACAACGCGTGCGCCCGCCGTTCGTCGCCAACGAGCGAGAGATGCTGGATGCCTGGCTCGACTATCACAGGGCGACCCTGCTCTGGAAGGCCTCGGGCCTATCTCCTGAGGAGCTGGTTCGTCGCTCGGCCGAGCCATCGACCTTGAGTCTGATTGGCCTGGTGCGCCACATGAGCGAGGTGGAGCGTCAGTGGTTCCGCGAATACCTGAACGACGAGGACGTCGCCGGCCTCTACTACAACGACGAATACCCCGACGGTGACTTCGATCTGACCGACCCGGCCACAGTGGAGCGTGATCTGGCGACCTACAAAACCGTGGTTCAGGGCTGTCGTGAGATCGCAGCCGAGCACACCGACCTCGATGCCATCACACCACGTCCCCGCCGTGGCCAGGCCCTCTCCCTGAGGTGGATCCTTCTCCACATGATCGAGGAGTACGCCCGTCACAACGGACATGCCGATCTGCTCCGTGAGCGCATCGATGGGGCGACGGGTGACTGAGGAGTCGCGAGGCGTGCTCATCACAGGCGGATCGCGTGGTATCGGTGCCGCAGTCGCGCGACGTTTCGCGGCCGACGGAGACCGGGTTGCCTTCGGCTATCGCTCCGATCACGACGCGGCCAACCAGACGCTGGAACAGCTGAATGGTGACGGACATGTCGCCCTCGCCGCCAACATCGCCGATCCCGAAGAGATCCCAGGAATGGTCGCGGGGGCAATCGGAGCCCTGGGACGCATCGATGTTCTCGTCAACAACGCCGCCCTATACAGCACATCGGACCCCCACCGGAGGCTGGGCCATCCCATAGATGCTGTTGGCTACAAAGAGTGGGTGGACGCTTGGCGTCTCACCCTCGATGTCAACCTCCTCGGCGCCGCCCATGTCACTCACCAGGTGGTCCGCCATATGCTCGACTCCGACCCGAAGGACGAGCTGCCTAGGGGCAGGATCATCAACATAGGTTCCAGGGGCGCCTACCGCGGCGAGCCTGATGTTCCGGCCTATGGTGCCGCCAAGGCTGGCCTTCATGCCATGGGCCAGTCCCTTGCAGTGGCACTCGCCCCTCATGGGGTGTCGGTGACCTCGGTGGCACCCGGATTTGTCGAGACCGACATGACATCGGCCCTACTCTCCGGTGACAGTGGTGCGACAATCCGTGCCCAGAGCCCATTTGGACGTGTCGCCCAACCGGGGGAGATCGCTGCCCTCGTCCATCATCTGGCATCGCAAGATTCAGAATGGGTGTCAGGCGCCGTGATCGATTTCAACGGTGCATCCCACTTGCGATGACACCGAACCGCCGAGCGGTGGGTTGCGTAATGTGAGTAGATCTCGAGAGATGAAAGGGTCACACAAATGCGCAGAACCAGATGGATTGTGGGAGGTGCGCTCGCTCTCGGTGTTGTCGTAGCATTAACCGGCTAAAGGGGCCGGGCTGGTGGGGGGTGGTGCGGTCAGCTGGTTTTGCGGCGGGTTTTGGGTTCGAGGCGTCGGATTCGTTCTTCGTGTTGTCGGACCTTGTCGGCGACGGCTTCGACGGCGGTGCGGATGTG
>WHTL01000439.1 GCA_009377735.1 Acidimicrobiia bacterium | reverse complement strand
AGGACCGTGACTCTGGTGGCAGTGTTGGCGATATTGCTTGCCGCCTGTGGTGGAGATGGTGGCGATGGTGCCGACACCACCGCTGCCGGAGCCGACCCGGCTGCCGCGGCCGACACCACCGCGGCTGGTGGAGATACCACCGCAGCCGGTTCCGAGGCCACCACGGCCGAGACGACGGCAGAAGCCGAAGCCCCAAGTGGTGACCCGATTGTCTTGGGAATACCCTCGCCCTCACTGGGCCCTTGGCCCCCACGGCCGCCATCCATCAGACGGCCGGTGAGCTCTTTGTTGAGCAACTCAATGCCTCCGGAGGGCTCCTGGGGAGACCGGTGGAGTGGCAGGTTCTCGATGACGAATCCGTTGCCGATCAGGCCGCGGCTCTCTACGAACGCCTCATTACCGAGGAACAGGTCGATCTGACCATGGGACCGTATGGGACCGGGGCGATCACGGCGGCGATGACCGTCGCAGAACGATATGGCTACGTCTTCCCCCAGCATACGGGGAGTCTCACCTACGCGTTCGACTATGAGTGCCAGTTCCCGGCGTGGCCCACCGGAAGATACCCGAATGTGACCAATCCCGAGCTGGTCTATGACGCCATCGAGTCGAGTGGCACCACACCGGAGACGATTGGGTTCATCATCAACCAATTCCCCGGAACCATGTTCGTGGCCTACGGTATCCCGATAGTGGTGACCCTCAGGATGTGCCCGGCGCCGTTTCGATAGCAGAAGATCGAGGCTACGAAGTAGTTCTCGACATTCAGTATCCGCTCGGTGTCAGTGATTGGGGTCCCATCGCGGCCCAGGTGCGGGATGCCGACCCGGACTTTCTTTACGTCGGCGGCCTCGGTGTGGATGGCCCGAATGTGATAGCAGCCATGGACGCCCTCGATTATCGACCCGACGGGATGTTCTTCCAATGGCCGGCGCCCGGTCCGCTCCTCGGAGCCGGTGAGAGCGCCGACGGGGCACTCTCGGTTACGGCGTTCGAGTCCCATCCGCCCTTCACGGACGATCCCGAGAACGCCGAGATCGCCGATGCCTTCCGGGAGGCGGCAACCGAGGCCGGCATCCCCTATGCCGAGATGGAGACACAAGCCAGTGCGTCCTGGGCTGCGTGGCAGATCCTCGTCGCCGGGGTGGAAGGTGCCGGGGAGGTCGACAACGCGGCGGCCTGTGAGTACCTCACCAGCAACCCCATCGAGACCATCTTCGGGGAGGTGCAGTTCGACCCGGAGAATGCCAACTACTACGGGGATCTCTCCTATGTGAAGCAGATCCAGGATGGTGATTGGTACGTGGTCTACCCCGAGGAGAAGGCAGCACCGGACCGCAGTCTCGTATTCCCCGTGGGAGAATGACCTTCTCCCACGAGAGGGTGGGCGTGAGCTAACAATGGGGTGTCGATGTCACTCCTGACACAGGCGGTTGTGTCAGGAATCCTCACCGGTGGTCTCTATGCGTTGATGTCCCTTGGGATGTCCCTCAGTTGGGGTGTACTCAAGATCATCAACCTTGCCCACTTCTCTTTCGTGCTCCTCGCCGCTTATGCGACTTACGAGTTGTCGGCTTCACCGGCCTGGAAGCCCACGCCGACAAGCCGATCGAGAGCCTCGACCTCCATCAGCTCAAGTACCTGGAACTGGCCAGGGCTCTCGCCACTGAGCCCAAACTCCTCTTCCTCGACGAGGTCCTGTCCGGTCTCAACCCAACCGAGGTCAACGAATCCATCGAGATGGTGCGTCGCATCCACGACCGTGGGGTGACCCTCGTGATCGTCGAGCACCTGGTTCGGGTAGTCACCGAGCTGGCCGATCGCATCCTCGTCCTCGATCAAGGTAGCGTCATCGCCGAGGGCGAGGCAGGGAGCGTGATGAAGGATCCCGACGTCGTCACCGCCTATTTGGGAACGAGGTTCGGACGTGCTTGAGGTGAGGAACATCACCAGTGGCTATGGAGGTGCCCAGGCGTTGTGGGATGTCTCCCTCTCGGTCGGTGATGGAGAGATCGTCACCATCATCGGTCCGAACGGCGCCGGGAAGAGCACCCTGGTCAATGTGATGGCGGGTATGCACCCCTGTTGGTCCGGCGACGTCGTATTCGACGGGACCGATCTCACCTCCCTCAGCCCACATCGGGTGGTGGGCGAGGGGGTGGCTGTGGTACCGGAGGGCCGTCAGGTGTTT
>WHTL01000053.1 GCA_009377735.1 Acidimicrobiia bacterium | reverse complement strand
GGAGCGAGAAGTCCTCGCCCTGATGGCAGAAGGAAAGTCAAACAATGCCATCGCCGAAGCCATCGTGGTGAGCGGTGGAGCCGTTGAAAAACACATCTCGAACATATTCCTCAAGTTGGACCTTCCACCCGCCACCGGCGATCACCGAAGAGTCCTTGCCGTACTTCGATACCTGGAGACATGAACATGACTACCAACAACACAAACGACAAAGGCAGTCGAAGCGCTCTGATCGTGGTGGGGGTGGCCGTCTTGATACTGGGGATCGCTGCCGTGGCCCTGGGAACGGTTGGCGGCTTCGTCAGTCGATCCCAGGAAACCACCGAGCACGATGCTGAGGCGGTTTCGCTCGATCTGAGGGCTTCGGGTGGTGTTGAGATCATCGGCGCCGATACAGACACCATCACCGTGGAGAGCCGGATCAGCGATCCGTGGGGGAGACTGACCACAGAGGAGACCGTCGAGGACGGCACCCTGACCATCAAATCGCATTGCGCCGTCGCTTGGCTCCCTACCTTCGGGGATTGCAGTGCTCATTATGTCCTGACGGTTCCCACCGCAACCGAGGTGACCGGTGGTGGGGACAACGGTGACATTGGGATCGAGGCGCTCACCGAGTCAGTCGATGTTTCCACTGCTAACGGCGAGATTACAGTGGTGGATGTCGATGGTCGTGTCGATCTTCGGACTGACAATGGTGATGTCGAGGTCTCAGGCGCCAATGGCGATGTGACGGTTCAAACCTCCAATGGGTCGGTCGATGTCCTCGACACCACGGCCCCGGAGATGATCGACGTCACCACCTCGAATGGAGCCGTCAAGATATCGAACACGACTGGCGACCTCCGTCTTGAGACCGATAACGGCCAGATAGATATCACCGATGCTCAGGCTGGCACCATCTCTGCTCTTACGAGCAACGAGGCCATCATCATGAATCTGAGCTCTAGCCCGGAGCGGATCACCGCTCAGGCTGACAATGGTGAGATCGAGATCGGTCTCCCGCAGGACGCACCTGCCTATGACATAGAGATGACGACCAACAACGCCACGTCGAACGTCGAAGGGATCGTCGACGATCCCAACGCTCCTTTCTCGATCACAGCCACGACCAGCAACGGCGACATCTGGTTGGGCCTTCGACCATGACCAAGCGGCTGTTGTCCGTGTCGCTGTTCGTGATCGCAGCGGGTGTCCTCCTCCAGGCGTTTCTCGCTGGTCTGTTCATTTCCGGAACCGGACCGGCTCGTATGACTCATGTCATCGTCGGAGCTGTGCTCCCTTATCTGGCGATCGTCCCCACTGTCATAGCCTGGCGAAGATCGAGGGAGGATGTGGTGGGGAGAGGCGATGCCGTCAGCGCCACGGTGTTGTTGGGCGGTTTGTGGGTACAGGAGGCCCTGGGTCACATGCCGTTTGCCATTAGCACCACTATCCATGTCCCCTTCGGGGTCGTTCTCTTCACCCTCTCGTTCTATCTGGGAATCCGGGCATACCAGGCAGGCGCCTGACTGGCTTCGTTCTGTGCGGATCTTTGACGCGTTGGGGCGAGACAATACGCACAGAACGGTTGTGAGGATCCCCATCGGTCGCTAGTTTTCTGGCAGAGTAGCTAGAATACCGGCGGATGATTGGCACCCGTGTTCGTGTCTTACGTGAGACCCGAGGTCTTACCCAGTCCGAGCTGGCGGCCCGGGCGGGGGTGAGCCGTCAAATGGTTGGTGCCCTGGAGTCAGGGCGACATCTGCCCCGGGTCGATGCAGCCCTGGCATTGGCGGCGACTCTGGGTGTTGAGGTGGCATCCCTGTTTGACCCTGTGGTGGGTCCGATCGATGTGGTTTCAGGAGAAGCAACCCCCGATGGTTCCCTGGTGCGTCTCGGTCTGGTCGGGGATCAGATGGTGTCGACAGTGGCGCGGATCGGGGGAGCTGGTTGGGATGTCGTCGACGCCGCGGTCACGGACGGTCAGGTCGAGCTTCTCTCCGCGATCCCACCCGGTGTGGTGATCGCAGGTTGTGAGCCTGGCCTTGAGGCCCTGGAGAGACTGTTGCGTGAGCGGGGTCGGGGCGCAGTGGCGGTGACGTGTTCCAGTGAGACCGCCATCACGACCCTCAAGGAGGCTCGGGCTCACGCCGGTGTTGTCCATGGTCGTGTTGGCTCCCTCCCCAAACCGCCCCCGGGGCTGGACCCGGCACGTTTCCATCTTTGCCGGTGGCGGGTGGGTCTTGCGGGACCGGCGGGCGCCCCGGCCCGCTTCTTCGAGGACGCTCTCAGTGGATCTGTACAGGTGGTACAACGTGAGGCCGGGGCGGGTACCCAGGCCGCATTCGAGCGGGCATCCGGTGTCGAGGATGTGCCCGGCCCCCGGGTGACCGGCCATCTCGAGTCGGCCCGACTGGCGGTTGGTGCCGGATGGCCTGCAGTGACGATGGAACCGGCTGCGCTCGCTGTGGGAGCTTCCTTTCATCCCCTTGAGACCCATGAGACCGAGATATGGATAAGAAGAGAGTCGGCCGGGGATCCCATCGTCGAATCTGCGATTGCCGAAATCGATGGGCACAGGTTCCAGCTTCGTCTCGCCGGCATCGGTGGCTATGACCTGGACGGAATAGGAGCATTGAGATACGAAACAAGGGAGACCTAGAAAGTGACCAAGGTTCGAACGATGGTCGCTCTGGTGGTAATAACGCTGGTCGCCGCTTGCGGCGGTGCCTCAGATTCCAGTGCGTCCGGTGAGGTGCTCGTCTCGGCGGCGGCCTCCCTCACCGATGCATTTGCTGAGATCGAGACTGCGTTCGATGAAGCGCATCCTGAGGTCAATGTCGTCCTCAATCTCGCCGGGAGCTCCTCGCTCCGAGAACAGATCCTGGAGGGCGCCCCAGCCGATGTCTTCGCCTCGGCCAACACCTCGAATATGGAACATATCGTCGAAGCGGGTGTGACTGCCCGGGATCCCCAGATCTTCGTGCAGAACGTGCTCCAGATCGCAGTGCCCCCCGGCAATCCCGCTGGGGTGGCCGGGCTGGAGGATCTTGCCGATGACGAGTTGCTGATCGGGTTGTGCGCTGAGGAAGTGCCCTGTGGCGACTTCGCCCGGGAAGCGCTGCAGAATGCCCGGGTCACACCGGCGATCGACACCAACGAGCCTGATGTTCGGGCGCTTCTCACCAAGATCGAGGCCGGTGAGCTAGATGCCGGGATCACATATGTGACCGATGTCGCCTCCACTCGGGGAGGGGTGGCAGGTGTCGACATCCCCGCTGAGTTCAACGTCATGGGCGAGTATCCGATAGCTCCACTCGCCAATGGTCCCAATCCGGACCTTGCTGCCGCCTTCGTGGATTTCGTCCTGTCCGATGAAGGACAGGAGATCCTGACGAGCCACGGATTCGGCTCCCCGTGAGCAATGCCCACGCGCGTTCGATTAAGAGTCGGCCACCTGTGGTGTTGGTTGTGCTGGGGGTCGTCGGGATTCTGGTGTTTGTTGTTCCGCTTATGGGGCTTCTGGGAAGGACACCCTGGTCGGACCTGGGCGAACTGCTCGGAGATGATGTTGTGGCGGATGCGTTGCGGTTGTCGATGGTGACATCACTCGGCTCCACGGCGATCGCGGTTCTAGTCGGTGTGCCGCTCGCCTGGCTGCTCGCCCGGGTCGAGTTCCCCGGTCGTACTCTCGTTCGGGGTATCGTCACCCTGCCCCTGGTGTTGCCGCCCGTCGTCGGCGGGGCAGCCCTCCTCTTCTCGTTGGGTAGGAATGGGCTGTTGGGAGAGCCTCTCTATCGGGCCACCGGGTTGGTCCTGCCCTTCTCCACCTGGGGTGCGATCATCGCCTGCGCATTCGTGGCCCTTCCGTTTCTGGTGATCACCGTGGAGGGTGCCCTGCGGAATCTGGACGATCGCTATGAAGGAGCGGCGGCCTCCCTGGGTGCTGGTCGTTGGACGGTGCTGCGACGGGTAACCCTCCCCATGATCGCCCCCTCCCTGGCCGCGGGGTTGGTCCTTACCTGGGCGCGGGCCTTTGGGGAGTTCGGTGCCACCATTACCTTCGCCGGAAACCTCCAGGGGCGGACACAGACCATGCCCTTGGCGGTCTTCGTGGCATTGGAGAGCGATCGGGACACTGCGGTTGCCATCAGCCTGGTCATGGTGTTGGTCTCCCTTGTTGTATTGATAGCCCTGAGAGACCGATGGTGGAGGGTGGTGTGAACGGAAATGGGCTGAGCGCCGATATCTCAGTGCAACGGTCCACCGAGTTTCGTCTTGGTCTCGATCTCGCCATCCCACCGGGCAGAACCACTGCGCTCCTCGGTCCGAACGGGGCCGGTAAGTCCACGGCCGTTGCCGCCATCTCCGGTCTCCTACCGATCGATAAGGGGCGGATCGCGTTGGGGGATGTGGTCGTCGACTATGCCGAGGAGGACCTCTTCGTGGCTCCCGAAGAGCGGAGCATCGGTGTCGTGTTCCAGGATTACCTTCTCTTCCCCCATCTCACGGTCCTGGGTAACATCGCCTTCGGTCTTCGGGGCCGGGGTGTACCCAGGGACACCGCAGAACGTCGGGCACGGGAGTGGGTTGGTTGTCTGGGACTGGACGGCTTGGAACGGACGAAGCCGAGGGACCTCTCCGGTGGCCAAGCCCAGCGGGTCGCCCTGGCCCGCGCCTTGGCCATCGAACCAGACCTCCTCCTTCTCGATGAGCCATTGTCCGCGCTCGACGTGTCCACCCGCTCCCTACTTCGCCGAACCCTCGGCGAATACCTCGATGGTTTCGATGGACCGCGTCTTCTTATCACCCATGACCCCATCGAGGCCTTTCTCCTAGCCGATGAGATCCATGTGATCGAGAACGGGAAAGTTACCCAGGTGGGGAGCGCCGACGACATCAGATTGCGTCCCCGCACCAGCTACGCGGCCGACCTGGCCGGATCCAACCTGATTGTGGGTCGAGCGGCGGGGGGCAGCGTCGATACAGGAAGGCATGTGCTGACCATTGCCGATTCTGACGCCAGCGGTGAGGTTCTTGTAACGATCCATCCCCATGCGATCTCCGTGCACCGCCAGACACCGGAGGGGAGCCAACGCAACGTTTGGGAAACCACGATTGAAAGGGTCGAGGATCTTGGGGGCAGGATCCGTCTTCGCACGAGCGATCCCCTTCCCCTCACGGTCGAGATCACCAAGGCTGCCAGTATCGGTCTCGGGCTCGGTCCCGGGGAGAGGATTTGGGTAGCGGTCAAGGCAACGGAGATCGGGGTCGATCCGGCCTGACATGACGTATTGGAGCACCGAATCCGTCCGTATCATTCGCCTCCCTTGATGAAAGGTATCGTCATGAGAAGGACTGCCTCAATCGCTTCGATCCTCCTCGGGATCCTGCTCCTGGTCGGTGGAGCAGCCACCTGGTTCATGGTCAGTACTACCCTGGCCGACCAACAGATCGTCACCTCCGACGACGCCTGTCTCCCGGGTCGTCGCGTCGCAGATCCCTTCACCGCCTATTGTCAGGCTGAGGTCATCGAGAAGCACACATTGGAGGCGACCGGTGGCCTCTACTACGCCGAGCTGGATGCTGAGGACCCCGCCCGGGAGACCGCCCTCACCTCCTCCTTTCTCCAGGCGTCGCTCTTCACCTCGATCCTGGCATTCGGCGTGGCAACCATGGCGGCGGGGATGGGGGTTTTGTTCATCCTGATCGGCATGGGAATCCGAGACGTCCAAGCCCGGACGGAGGCGATAGTGGAGTGATATCGCGCGACTACCGAGGCTGAACGTCCCGCGACTTGCGGCCTATTTGGCGTGGTCTTGTTGGGAACGGCGGGACTGTTATTTCTGGGGGACTCCCTCCGTCCCCCAGACCCCCAACGGCTGCCTCACCTCCGTGACTCGCGTGGTCGGGGCCGTCCTACCTCACCTTCGCGGCTCTGTTTCTGTCTGTCTTGTCGGGGTGGTTGTCGGGTTTGATGTGGACGCCGCTTGAGGCTTTACCTCGCCGCGGGTTCGCCGATGGATTGCTTGCCGCGGCGCAGGTTTCCACCAGCCACCACCGCATCTGCACGACCCCTCACGTCTGGGAGTCTGTGATCCTCGTCGTTGCGGAACACCCGGTTCCTAAATTCGCTGACTTTGAGGTCGCCCACCCCTTTCTCCTGGAGCGTGGGAAGCGGATCGCACACCATATATTAGATAGGATGTAGTAGGCTTCGCTCTAGTCTGAATTGGAGAGGTGTTTGGGTTTTCTCGAGTTGGATCGTGACCAGGATCATTTGGTGACCGAGCAGTATTCGGCTGGTTTGGGGCCGGTGTTGCGGAGTGAGAAGTGTGAGTTCGTGAAGGCACGTTTTCTCGAGGGGACCGGTGCCGAGCTCCACACCCATCCCGAGGAGCAGACCGTCTATTGCGTCGAGGGTCGTCTCCGGGCCACATTGGGGGAGGGTGACGATGCCGAGGAGTTCATCATCGAACCCGGTGAGGCGGCCTTCAATCCGTCCAACATTCCCCACGGTGTCATTGCCATGGAGGACAGTGTGGTCCTGAGCTTCAAGATCAGGACAGAGAACCAGATCTACGACGCCACCGGATCGATGGAGTAAAGGGGTTTGTGATGGGAAAGGTGAGTCTCAAGGATCTCGGAGCCGGCAGACCGATCGGCGAGGACTACTCCACCTCCGAAGGCATGGTGCTACGCAGCGAAAAGTCCGAAGTCTCCCGTGTGACCTTCAAAAAGGAAGGCGGGGCAGAACCACACAGTCATCCCGAGGAGCAGAGCCTCTTTGTCGAGGAAGGACGTCTCGAGGTGACCCTTGGGGATGGCGACGACCTTGAGACGTATGTGGTGGAGGCAGGACAGGGCAGCTTTCATCCCTCCAACGCCGTCATCACTCTCAAGGCGTTGGAAGACACTCGCATCGTGAGTTTCAAGAACTTGGTGGACGGTTCCGGCTATGAGGCTACGGGGATATTGCAGTAGTTATCGCGATCGATAAGGAGTGAGGACATGCCATTCATCATCATGGACGAGATCGAGAAGGAGACGGTCACCCCCAAGTACTCCACCGCCTACGGCGAGTTGGTCACCGGTGAGCAGGTCGAGGTCGGTCGTCTCCGTTTCGAGAAGGGTTACGGGGCTGTGGAGCACAGACATCCCCACGAGCAGATCGTCTACATAATCGAGGGGAAGCTAGAGGTGACTCTCGATGGGGAGACGGCCGTGATGGGACCCGGTCAGGGATTCCACGCCCCACCCAATGTGCCCCATTTCGTAAATGCCCTAGAGGACACCTTGCTCATCAGCAGTAAGGGTGTCGTGGATGGTGTGGGTCACAGGATCTAGCTGCGAAGCCGCGCCCGTAACTGTTCGAGGTCGAGGACCCACGCGATGCTGCGCGAGATCAGTTCCAAGGCCATCTCGTGGCTGTCGATACCTCTCATGCTGGCAACACAATCGGAGATGACGACGGGACGATACCCCAAATTGGCGGCGGTGAAAGTGGTGGAATAGACGCAGGTGTCGGTGTTGATGCCCGAGAGGAGCAGCGTGTCGACATCAAGGATGCGTCTCAGGAGAAAGTCGAGATCGGTGTGGGCAAAGCTGTCCAGACCCTTCTTCTCGGTCACATGGATGTCGCCGGGCGCGGTGAGCGTCTCCGGAACCTGCGATGCATCGGACCCGACGACCCGATCGGGCTGATTCCGGACGGGGCGATGAGGCGCTTGCGACAACCCGGCTTTGTGACCCGCCGCGATGTAGGCGAGGCCGCCCGAATGGAAACCTACCTCTGCTTCCTCCGGACGACGCACTACGTAGGCGTGCACCACCGGGATGCCCACATCCCGGCACAGCCCGAGGAACTCGTCACTGGCGGTCAGGACCCGTTTTGCCTCCGATGGCACCACCACCGATTGTCCGACGGACTCGTCGAGATATTCCCGCTGCATGTCGATGGTGAGGGCGGCAGTCCGGCCCGGGTCGATTGCCAGGGCTTCATTGAGACGAGCCCTGAATTCGGAACGATCGTCGACCGTAATGGATCTGGTCGGATTGGTGCCTGCCGGGGTACCGGTCATTTCCCTGCCCGCTCATCCTGCATCTGATACACTATATCATTGCTCGGCCGCCAGCCGGGCAAGAAGGCCCGTGATGGCACCGGTTTTCGTCGGGTGCGAGGA
Source organism: Acidimicrobiia bacterium (assembly GCA_009377735.1). Lineage (GTDB taxonomy): Bacteria > Actinomycetota > Acidimicrobiia > Spongiisociales > ZC4RG35 > WHTL01. The sequence continues at coordinate 7,311 of WHTL01000053.1, read as the reverse complement.
GGAAATCAAATGGTCGAAGCGTTGACGGAGGCACTCGGTCCCGGGAACATGCTGTTCATAGCTATCGGTGTCCTCGGAGGCATCATGGTGGGAGCCCTCCCCGGATTCACGGCGACCATGGGAACCGCACTCCTCCTTCCCTTCACCTTCGCTCTGCCACCGGCGCAAGGTCTGGCAATGCTGGGCGCCCTCTATGTTGCCGCCATGTTCGCCGATTCGGTCCCGGCCTGTCTCGTCAACACGCCAGGAACCCCATCTGCGGTGGCCACCGCCTTGGACGGCTTCCAGATGACCCTCCGTGGTAGAGGACAGGAGGCGATAGTCGCCTCATGTTTCAGTGCGATGATCGGCACCTTCGTCGGGGGTTTTACCTTCCTCTTCGTGTCGGGACCTCTCGCTGATATCGCCCTCCGGTTCGGGCCACCGGAGTTCTTCTGGATCGGCATCTTCGCTGTCACCATCATCGGCGGAATCGCCGGGGACTCCCTCCTCAAGGGAATCGCCGGTGGGGCGTTGGGAATGCTGGTGGGGACCATCGGCATCAGTGCCACAGGCGCCATATCCCGTTACACATTTGGAATCCCAGAATTGCGTGGCGGGGTCTCTATCGTCGCCGCACTCATCGGAATCTTCGCCCTTCCTCAGATCCTGGAGATGGTCAAGGAGCGCAAGACCAAGGACACCATCGCCAGTTTCGAACGTCGACCTGGGGTGGCACGCAAGACCATCGCGTGGATCGTGCGTCATCCGGTCAACCTCCTCCGGTCGTCGGTCTTGGGCACGTTCGTAGGGATACTCCCCGGAGCGGGAAGTCCGGTTGCGTCACTCATGGCCTACAACGAGGCGAGAAGATGGAGCCGCGATCGTCAGTCCTTCGGCAAGGGCAATATCCAGGGTGTCATCGCATCGGAGGCGGCGGGAAACTCGGCAGCCGGTGGGGCCCTGGTTCCCCTTGTGGCTCTGGGTGTCCCAGGGTCGGCGCCGGCCGCCGTCATCCTGGGAGCCCTCCTCCTCCAAGGTGTGCAGCCCGGACCCACCTTCGTGACCAGCCAGCCGGACATCGTCTACGGATTCGCCTGGTCCATCATCATCGCCGGTGTCGTCACCTGGATCGCCGGTAGTGTGCTCTCGGGTGCCATCGCCCGGATGATCCTCATCCCGGTCCGCCTACTCGCACCAATCGTCCTCTTTCTCTCCATCGTCGGCGCCTTCGCCATCCGGAGCTCCTATGTCGACGTCTATCTGATGCTCGGTCTCGGGTTCATCGTGTATCTCCTTGCCCAGATCGGGTTCCACCCCGGCCCCATCGGACTAGGGGTGATCCTGGGACCGATCGTTGAACCGGCGTTGGTGCAGTCGATGGCCATGGCCCAAGCGAGTTCCAACGTCGAGATATTCTTCGGTAGACCCATGAGCGCCGCCCTCGTCGCGCTTACCGTGATCTCGGCACTCTGGGTGGTCTGGTCGAATTCAAAGGACCGAGCCAACCGGAAGAATGACGTTTCGGAGAAATCAGAGGTGGCAGGATGAGAGCTCCCACCGAACCGAAACCGTCGCCCCAGATAAACGAGCAGCTTCTCGGTGGCATAGTCCTCTTCGCGATCGCCGCAGTCTTCCTGGGCTACTCAGGGGAGGAGACCATGGACTGGCTCTTTCCACGGGTTTTGGCTTATGCGCTGGTGATAGTGGGGGTGGTCCTTGTCATAATGGGCCTTCTCGGAAAGGGCCGTAAGGTTCCGCTGATTCCGCCACTGCTCCGGGGCCACGGTGTGGACGTAGGCGTTTTCGCCGGTCTCGCCGCAGCGTGGGTGATCCTGATACAACCGGTCGGCTTCTGGATCATCAGCCTGATAGTCCTGTTCCTTGGTGCGGTGTATCTGACCAACAACCGCGATCGGAAGTCCATCATCCAGGCGGCGGTCATGGCCGGATTCGTCGTAGTTGCGGGATATCTGGTCATGCTCAAGCTCTTCTACGTCCCACTACGGATTACCGGATCCTGGTGGCCGTTCTAGTGGTGTGTCCCCGAAATAGCTACGCAGTCTCGCCCGGCCTAGACGCCGCTTGCTGCGTCCTCGTCCTCGTCCTAGCCGCACCGCATCGGGTGCGCCTTCGTCCTGCGTCCTTGCCATCGACGCCGATGCCTCGGCGACACCGCGGCATCAATCCGAGGACGCACCACTAGCCGTGAAGACCACGTGCGAGAAGTCGGCGACGGGACGATAGCCCAGTTCCTGATAGATGTGATTGGACGTCGGGTTGGCGAGATCGGTGAAGAGTACTGGCCTGCTTCCGGCGCTCAGGATGTATCTGCTAACCGCCGCCACGAGGGCACCAGCGTACCCGCGACGCCGATGTTCCGGAGGCGTGTAGACGTAGCTGATTCGGCTCACGCCCGAGGACACCTTCGATGCGAACGTCATGGACACGCGCCTGTCTTCGTCTTCCCACAGCCAAAGGGCGCCGTCTGCCAGCCGATCGGTGAAATCGTCCTTCCTTGCGGGTTCGGTACCCATGGCCTCGACTTGGAATGCGGCGCCCCAGCCAGAAGCGAGGTCCAGATCGGACGGTCGCGATCGTCGGGGAGTTCCTGGAACCGTCTCGGACTCGATGACCTCATCGACCGTGAATAGCCGTTGATCCATGACAGTTTCTGTCGTGTCTCCGACCTCTTCCCTCCAAAATCTGGCGAAGGAGGAAACGGCCGGACTCACACCGGCCACGCCGGGTGGACGCATGTCCTGGGAGAGGAGGTGTCGCGCCAGCGCCGAAGCCAACTCCGGTTCACCGAACGACAGGTGCACCGGGTATGGCGGTGTCCACATGGCTGCCGCGATGACCGTGGGTCCATCGTCGATGGTGAACCAAAGGGCATCCTCCTGAGATCTGCGACGAGCTCGGGCGAGGTTGGTGGCCATGACGCTGTAGATGACGGGGTCGGTCTGGATCAGGTGAGCGACTCGGTGATGGAAAGCTTCTACATCATCGAAGGTGCGGATTCGCATAGACACGGCACTACCTCTCCGAGGGTTGGGATTGGCGACGACCCTCCAGAATGGTCAGGAACGACCTGGTGCGTAGTTCCTCTGTACTGAGACCGGTGCGGCAGGTGGCCTCGGCTTCATCCATCGCCCCCGAGTTGATCGCCCTGAGGAAGTAGTTGAGGAGTCCCTGACCGGTGGCGGCGTCATCGAACACGTCTCCCACCAGGGTGGCCTTGGCTGCTTGCTCGACGAAGTTGTTGAGACGTGCGCCAGCCTGGTCGACCCCTTCCATGAAGAAGGAGAACACCGCGGCGTAGCGGGTCACCAGTTGGGCAGGGTGAAGGTCCCAACCCTGGTAGAAGCCGTGAAAGAGGGAGTGGCGCACGTTGTCGAAATGGAGTCTCCAGGCGTCGTGGATGCTCCGGCGATTCTCCTCGACTTCTGTCGCACTCAGGTCGTCCCCGCGATGGACCGGCACGGGCATGACATTGGTGGCGCCATCTGACAACCACACCCCGGTTCCCGCCAGAGCCACGGCCATTACATCGCGGGCGAATACACAGGCAGGGTGGTCCATCGTCTGGTAGTTCGCCGTGATCCCCATGGACGCGGTGTAGTCATACGTGCCGAAGTGGGCACCTCGAACCCGACCGTAGCCGGCGTCCACATAGCGCCGCGGTCCCATCAGACCGTCACCGTCGATGACCATCTGTGGCGTCTCCACCATCAATTCGATGGGAACTCGGTCGATCCCGATCCTTGCCTCGTGCTCGGTCAGTACCTCATCGAAGATCGCCACCTGATCGGGATGGGTGATCTTGGGGAGGGTGATGACGAAATTGTCTGGTGGTGGGCCATTCTCGGTGAGGCTGTCGAGGAAAATCTGCAACGTACGTAGTGAACGGCGATGGGTGTCACCTCCGAGACTCTTGACCCGGATCCCGACGAACGGTGGAAGGGTGCCATCGGCCTTGCCCTGGGCCACAGCGTTGGCCGCCGCGGCGGCGTCGGTGTCTTCCTCTTCGTCGAGCCGGTTGCCGTATCCATCTTCGAAATCGAGGCGGTAGTCCTCGACTGGTTCCACGGTCAGCTTGTGGCCGATACGCTCCAAGAGCTCGTCGGCCATCTCCTCATCGATGTCGAGGGCATGGGCCAGACTGGCACCATCGGGTATCCATTGCTCCACATGGCGTTGGGCGATCCCTCCCAGCTTGGATGCGGTGTCGGGTCGGAAGAGATGACCGCCGCCATACATGGTGTGGACCGGCTGGCGGTCGGGACCGTCGCCCGGGTAGGAGTCCTGAATCTCCCTGGCGATGGCATCGAGACGTTCGGTACTCTCCCTGGTGCGGTCGGACATGGTGCTTCTCCAAGTAGCGGCGTGGGTATAAAGGTACCGTGGTCGGTGATGTCCACGTTATTGATCCGACACGCCACCCTCCTCGTCACAATGACCGGCGAGGAGATCCCCAACGGCGCCCTGTTTGCCAGGGACGGATGGGTGGAGCGGGTGGGACTGACGACGGAGTTCGACGAAGACGCTATCGATGCCGACGACGTGGTGGATCTGTCCGGCCATGTGGTCATGCCCGGGTTGATAAACACCCACCATCATCTCTATCAGTCGCTCACTCGGGTGGTCCCCGCGGCACAGGACGCACCGCTCTTCGACTGGTTGCGCACTCTCTACCCGATGTGGGGGCGGATGACTCCCGACCATGTCAGGACCGCAACCACACTCGGCCTCGCCGAGTTGGCCCTCTCGGGTTGCACCACCGCCTTCGACCACCAGTACCTGTGGCCCAACGGTTCCCTGCTCGACGACCAGATCGCCGGTGCCGAACCAGTGGGGATTCGGTTCCACGTGTCCCGTGGCTCCATGAGCCTGGGGGAGTCCGATGGTGGTCTTCCTCCCGACGAGGTGGTCGAGAACGAGGACGTCATTATTGAGGATTCCCAACGGGTGGTGGAGACATTCCACGACCCCGAGAGGGGCGCTATGACTCGGGTGGCGCTTGCCCCCTGCTCGCCGTTCTCGGTCACGGCCGATCTCATGGCCCAGACCGCTGAGTTGGGGCGCCAGCTCGGAGTAGGGCTGCACACCCATCTCGCCGAGACCGCCGACGAGAACCAATACTGCCTGGAACGATACGGGAAACGTCCGGTTGCCTTCGCCCACGATGTCGACTGGCTCGGGGACGATGTATGGCATGCCCATGCGGTGCATATCGACCATGACGAGGTAGGACTCTTGGGGGAGACAGGGACGGGGATAGCCCACTGCCCCACATCGAACATGCGTCTCGCCTCGGGTATCCCACCAATCCTCGACGCCATCGACCACGGTGTTCCCGTTGGCATAGGGGTCGATGGGTCTGCTTCCAACGACTCTTCTCACCTCATCGGTGAGGTGCGTCAGGCTCTGCTCCTCAACCGTCTCGCCGTTGCTCCGGGGGTGTTGGGTCAAGAGGAACGATCCCAGATGAGTGCCCGTGATGCGCTACGGCTAGCCACGGTGGGGGGCGCCCGCGTTCTGGGACGTGACGACATCGGGACTCTGGCGCCGGGCATGGCGGCAGATCTGATAGCCATCGATCTCGACCGTATCGGATACTCCGGCAGTCATGACCCCTTGGCGGCTCTGGTGATGTGCGCTCCGGTCACCGTCGACCATTCCTGGGTGCATGGCCGCAGGGTGGTTGCGGATGGGATGCTCGTCGGCGTTGATCCGTCGACCGTGATTGCCGAGCACCGTCGTCTCGCTGCCCTATTAGATTCCCCATGATGGAATTCGTGGTGGCAACCAATCTCGAGGAGGCCGTGAGCGCCGTGGCTGCCGGGGCGGTTCCGCTCGCCGGGGGGACCGACTTGATGGTGGGGGTCAACTCCGGGGACCGGCCGGAAAGTGTGGTGGGTCTTCGCAGGGTCGAGGAGCTCCGGGAGATCAGCCGGTCTCGAATCGGGTCGGGAGCTCGCTGGCGGGTTATTGAGAAGGAGGGCCCGCGGGCACTGGCCCAGGCGGCGAGAACCGTCGGGTCGCCCCAGATTCGGAATGCGGGGACACTCGGGGGCAATGTCGGGACTGCCAGTCCTGCCGGCGACGGTCTTCCCTTCCTCGCCGCGGTCGACGCTTCCATCGAGCTCACGTCTGCGTCAGGAACCCGCACCATCCGTTGGGACGAGTACTTCACCGGTGTCAAGGAGACGGCGCGGCGACCCGACGAGATCATCACCGCAGTGGTGTTCCCCGACGACCTTCCCGAGCGCCAGGAGTTCGCCAAGATTGGGGTGCGCAACGCCATGGTCATTGCCACCGTCGCCTGTGTGGTCACCAGGCGCGATGACGGAACAACCACCGTGGCCCTCGCCTCTGTAGCACCCACCCCGATCCGCGTTCCCGAGGCCGAGGAGATGGCCGGGACGGTCACGGGTCCCAACGACCCCGGTCTCGACGAGTTCGGGCGGCTGGTGGCGGCTGGTGTCAGCCCCATCACGGACCACCGGTCCACCGAGGAGTACCGACGGCACGGTGCCGGTGTTCTGGCCCGTCGCCTCCTGGCAAGGTGTTTGGCGGCATGATCGTCACCTTCGACCTGAACGGTGAGTCGGTCTCCACCAGGGTGGTGCTTGCCACCTCACTCCTCTCCATGCTGCGAGATGAATTGGGACTGCCCGGATCGAAAAACGCCTGTGAGGAGGGGGAATGCGGATCGTGTTCGGTCATCCTCGACGGAGAACTGGTCTGCTCATGTCTGGTGATGGCTGCCGATGTCGAGGGTTCGGTGGTGACCACGGTCGAAGGCGTGGCTGACGAAGCCGGTCTCCACCCGGTGCAACAGGCGATACTGGACGCGGGTGGTGTGCAATGTGGGTTCTGCACTCCTGGGATCGTCGTGGCAGCAAAGGACCTCTTCGACCGGGTCGATTCACCTACTGCCGATGACATCAAAGAGGCACTGGCGGGCAATATCTGTCGTTGCACCGGCTACGGTGCCATCCTCCGCGGTCTGGAGTCGTTGTGACTCTGCCGTCATCGACGTCCCAGACCAGGACCCTGGTGGTCGGTGGCGTGGGCGAGTCGACGGTGCGCCCGGACGGGACACCCAAGCTGGACGGGTCGTTCCAATACGCCCAGGACCTGGAGGCTGAGGGGATGTTGTGGGCGTCTACGGTGCGCAGCCCCCATGCCCACGCCCGAATCGTCTCCATCGACCTGGCACCAGCACTGGCGATCGGGGGAGTGCACGCCGTCCTCACCGCGGACGATGTCCCAGGAAGACCGCTATTCGGGCTGGAACACCCCGACCAGCCGGTCCTCGCCACCGAG
>WHTL01000262.1 GCA_009377735.1 Acidimicrobiia bacterium | reverse complement strand
GGGATGGTCGTGGCTATGGAATGGTCGGGGGAGGGTGCCGTGTCCCAGGTGCGCACCCTGATGGGAGCTACCAACCCCGCCGACGCCGCCCCGGGGACAATCCGCGGTGACTTCTGCACCTTGCTGACCGAGAATCTGGTCCATGGTTCCGACTCACCCGAGAGCGCCGAGAGGGAACTGAGAATCTTCTTCGGTTAACGAAATCGCACAGTTGGCGCCATCGCCCTACAATTCCTAGACCTATCCTGAGGCAAGGGCCAGATGGCAGAATCCCTGTTTGCATTTTCCGGCCAGGACATGGCCATCGATCTCGGCACCGCCAACACCTTGGTGTTTGTGCGGGGTCAGGGGATCGTACTCAACGAACCGTCGGTCGTAGCTATCAACGGACAGAATGGGCGCGCCCTTGCGGTTGGTATGGAGGCCAAGAGGATGATCGGCCGCACCCCGGCCAACATCTCGGCCATCCGCCCGTTGCGTGATGGTGTGATCGCCGATTTCGACGTGACGGAGAAGATGCTCCGCTACTTCATCCAGAAGGTGCATCGTCGACGATGGGCCCGGCCCCGTATCGTCGTCTGTGTCCCTTCCGGCATCACCCCGGTGGAGAGACGAGCAGTCGAGGAAGCCGCTTATCATGCCGGCGCGCGTCGCGCCTACACCATCGAGGAGCCGATGGCCGCAGCGATCGGATCGGGCCTGCCTATTGCAGAGCCGGCGGGTTCGATGGTGGTGGATATCGGTGGTGGTACCACCGAGGTTGCCGTGATTTCACTTGGCGGGATCGTCGTGTCCCGCTCCATCAGGGTTGGTGGTGATGAGCTCGACGAGGCCATCATCGAATGGGTCAAGAAGGAACACAATGTCCTCATCGGGGAACGCACCGCCGAACAGATCAAGATGGCGATCGGATCGGCCTGGCCATATCAGGATGAGCCCTCCGCCGAGGTACGGGGGCGGGATCTTGTCACCGGTCTACCCAAGACGGTGAGCCTCACCAGCCCCGAGATAAGGGAGGCCATCGACGAGCCCACTCAGGCCATCGTCGATGCGGTCAAGTACACCCTCGACAAGACCCCGCCGGAGCTCGCCTCCGACGTGGTCGATCGTGGCATCGTGCTCACCGGGGGCGGAGCATTGCTGGTGGGTCTCGATCATCGTCTCGTGTCGGAAACGGGTATGCCGATCGTTACCGCACACAAGCCCCTGCAGTCGGTGGTGCTCGGCTCCGGGAAATGCCTCGAGGAGTTCGACGCTCTCCAGGGTGTCCTGGTTTCCTCGTCGCGGCTCTGATCGCATCCAGCGACAGACCACTAGACCATGCGTGACGACGGCCCCGACCGGTCACTTCCGGTGCTGATAACCCTCGTGGTCTTCGCACTCATCCTGATGACGATCGACATCAGAACTCAGGGTGTCGGTGTGGGTGAAACCCTTCGTAGTGGTGCCCAGACCCTAATCGTCCCTGCCCAGAAGGTCGCCGACCGGATCGTGGACCCCGTGGTCGAGCTTGTTCGGAACATTGCCGAAGTCGGTGAGGTACGGGAGCGAAACCGCATCCTCGAACAGGAGTTGGAGGCGTCGGAGACCCGGCTCGCCGAGGTCGAGGCCGAGCTCGCCCGTCTTGATGCCCTGGAAGATCTCTTCCGACTGACCACCGACGAGTTGGAACACCCGGTCGCCGTGGCAAATGTCGTAGGCCGCCCTGATGCCAATGATCCCTCCTTCCTCATAGATAGAGGGACATCGTCGGGTGTCGTCGCAGGCCAGCCTGTGGTCGACCAGAACGGCAATGTTGTTGGCCGGGTGACGGTGGCAGCACCATTGAGCGCCCTGGTGGTCCCGATAACGGGCGACCGAGCGGGTCTAACCGTGGTAGTGGATGGGCAAGTGGGGACTGCGGTGCCGAGGGCCGCCTCAGACCTTCTCGAACTCACCATTTTCTCTACGTCGGAAGGCGTGGAAGAGGGCGCACGGGTAATCACCTCGTCTCAAAGCACCCAGTATCCGGCTGGTCTTGCCGTGGGTGTCGTCGAGGAGGGTGCCGAGCCACTCAGTTCGACGGTGGAGGCGACCATCAGGCCCTATGCCGACCCCGACCTGCTGTCGGTGGTTGCCGTCCTGGCCTGGCCTCGGGATCCGATCACCGACGTCGAGGTGCCCCAGGCCACCACCACGACCACCGGTGATACCTCGGCATCGACAACCACCACGACGACACCATGAACTCCCGCACGATCGGCCTCACACTCGTATTTCTCATGGGCGCCCTCCTCATCCAGACCACCCTCCTGGCCAGGCTGGAGTGGTTCTCTCCCGAGCTGGTTCTCACCATTCTGCTGGTCGTAGCCCTGGGACCGATCCGCAGGGTTCCGATGCTGGTTATCGCATTCGGGAGCGGTTTGATCATCGACCTGCTCGGAAGTCTGGTCATCGGGATGCGGGCTCTGATATACACGGTGGTGATCTATCTGGCACTCCGCGTCCGGGATCGTCTCGACATCGGCCTCATCGGGATGGCCGTCACCGTCGCCGGAGCGTCCCTTCTCTTTCTGGCCTTGTTCTTCGTGGTTGGTACCCTTTTTGATCAGGGAACCGTGATCAGTTCCGACATCGGGCGTCGCGCCATTGTTGTCCCGCTGCTTGACGCCGCTATCGCCGCCGCCATCTACGGTCCCCTACAGAACCTGGTCACCACGGAGACGATCACATGACATTTGGGATCCGGATCACAATCCTGGGGACGGCCTTCCTCGTTCTCTTCTCCCTGCTCGGACTGCGTCTCTGGTCGGTGCAGGTGGCCCAGGGTGCCCGGATATCGGAAGAAGCGGACGCCCTCGCTTGGGTCGAACTCCCGATACCGGCGCCACGGGGTGATATCTACGCCCGGAACGGTACTCAGCTGGTCACCTCCCAGATGGTTCCTCAGGTCGTGGTTGATCGCACCTTTATATCCGATGAAGAGCGAGAGACGGTAGTGCAACGGCTCGCGGGAGCTCTAGGAATGAATCCCGGGGATCTCGATGCCATGTACGATGAGGCTGGGATTAACGGACGGTTCGTGGTGGAGAGCGAGGAGATCAATGTGGATCCAAACCTCGCCTACGCCTTGAACGAGCAGTTGGCCGATGTGCCGGGGGTGTCGATCGAGAACCTCCCCCAACGCGTGTATCTCGACGTTTCGCAGATGGCGCACGTTCTGGGCTACCTAGGTCTCCCCGATCAATCAGACCTAGATGAGCGCCCGGGCCTCAATCCGACGGCGAAGATCGGCAAACTCGGGGTGGAGAGGGCCTATGACGAGTATCTGCAAGGTGAACCCGGCCAGCGTTCCTACCGGGTCCAGGCCGGCTCCATCATCGAACAGAGGGACCCCGTCCCTCCTGTGCAGGGTGATTCCCTCACGCTCACCCTCGAGTCCGAACTGCAGCAGACATTGGAGGGCGCACTCGCCAGCGGAGTCGAGCTGTCTAACGAGTACAAGACTGCCGTGACTCGAAACACGGGGGAGGAGTTTCAGACGGAAACCAGCCGTGCCGCTGGGGTTGTGGTGGATATCACCACTGGCGAGGTGATGGGGATGGCCAGCCACCCCTCCTTCGATCCCAACAGCTTCGTCGACGGAATCGATGCCGCGACTTTTGAGCGCCTCAACCAGCAGAAGGCATTCAACAACCTTGCGTCCGCTGGTCTTTTCCCGCCGGCATCCACATTCAAGCTCATCACCGCTGCCGCCTTCATCGAGGAGGACCTCCCCCTCCCGACCGATGGGACCGAAGGCGTCGACTTCGAGAATGAGATGGTGCACTGCGACGGCGTTCTCCAACTGGACGACCTCGCTGACGGGAGCCCCCAGGAGTTCACTGACTGGTATTACCCGGGGAACAAGGGCTGGTTGAATATCGATGGCGCTATCGAGCATTCCTGCAACATCTTCTTCTGGTCCACCGCGTTGGGGATCCATCGCGCTTTCCGCGACAGCGAGGAATACACGGTTCTCCAGGACTGGGCCCGGTCGGTGGGATACGGAGAGGCGACAGGCATTGACCTGCCTGGGGATCCGGAGGGGATTGTCCCAACGCCCCAGCTGTTCCAGGAGTGGCGGGAGTACCAGTTGGAGAACCCCGACGAACCACCCCGTCTGGATGCTTCCCGTCTCGAGTCCGAGAACCCGTGGGTGGGTGGTGATCTCATGAATATGGCGATTGGCCAGGGTTATCTTACGGCTACGCCGCTGCAGGTGGCTCTCTCGTACGGCGCTCTGACCACGGGTGAGTTGGTGAAACCCTATGTGGTGTCGGAGGTCACCGATGCCGATGGCGAGGTGGTCTACCAGGGTGAGACCGAGGTCCGCTCTGAGGTCGACATCAGTCGCTCGACGAGCCGACGTCTTCTCACCGACCTGAATCGGGTCGTGACCACTGGCACTGCACAGTCGGCCTTCGTCGATTTCGGTCCCGGACTGGACCAGATTGCTGGCAAGACCGGAACTGGCCAGTCGATCGCAACGGCGGACAACCATGCCTGGTTCGTGGGCATTACACCCGTTTCGAACCCGAAATACGTGGTGGCGGTTGTCATCGAGGAGGGCGGAAGTGGCGGCGCCGTGGCCGCTCCGGTAGGCCGTCATATCCTGCAAGCACTGGTCGGTAATCAGCCGACACCCATCGTCCAGGGTGCGGCGGAGGACTGATGGCAACCGTAGCTTCATCGGCCTCGTCGGCCGTAGAGGACAGACGTGCGAACAGCAGCGACTGGATCCTTCTCGGCACCTCTATGGTGCTGGCGCTGTTCGGGCTTCTGATGATCTACTCGGCTACCCGCGCAATGGGGACCATCTCCATGGAGCGCCAGATGATGTTCGCCGCCATCGGCGCCGTTTCCGCCCTGGTGATGTCCCTGATCGACTACCGCGACCTCAGGCATCGGCTTCCCGTTCTCTGTGGGCTTGTCCTCCTCGCCTTGATCGCAGTTTTCTTCTTCCCGGAGATCAATGGTGCCAGGCGTTGGATACCCTTAGGTCCATTCGCATTCCAACCGGCCGAGTTCGCCAAGATCATCGCTATCCTTGGGATGGCCGCGATCCTGGCACCGGAGCGCCCAAATTTCGACACATCACAATTGAGATGGAGTCGTATCTTCATGGTGCTCGGATTCATCGCCATCCCGTCGGTCCTGATATTCATGGAGCCCGACCTTGGCACGATGCTGGTATTCGTGTTCGTCGGATTCGTCATGTTCTTCGCGGCCGGAGCGTCGTGGCGGCAGATGGCCGTCCTGGGATTCGGTGGGATGACTGCAGTGGTGCTGGCATTCTGGACAGGGTTGCTTGCCGATTATCAGTTGGATCGATTCCGGGTCCTTATCGACCAGGATCTCGACCCCCAGGGGATCGGATACAACCTGCTTCGTAGCAAACTCGCAATCGGATCGGGCCAGTTGACCGGACGTGGTCTCTTCCAGGGTGACGCCACCAACTTCAGATACATTCCCGAGCAGGAGACCGACTTCATCTTCACCGCGGTGGGGGAGCAACTGGGGTTCGTAGGCGGGCTTTTGGTGTTGCTGGCATTTGGAATGATCATATGGCGCCTCCTTGTCATCGCGGCCAATGCGAGAGATCGCTTTGGGACGCTTATTGCGGTCGGAATCAGTGCCATGCTCATGTTCCAGGTCTTTGTCAATATCGGGATGACCGTGGGGATCATGCCTGTCACCGGAATCCCTCTGCCATTCATGAGTCTGGGAGGATCCTCGTTCCAAATGACCACGATCGC
>WHTL01000250.1 GCA_009377735.1 Acidimicrobiia bacterium | reverse complement strand
TTGCGTGCCTCCGGCCTTGATACTGGTCGTGGTCAGGTCGTCAAGCGTCAACATATCGTCGCGTGTCGCAGTCTCACCTGGGTCGCACCACCATTCCTCCGCGACCTGGTCTGATCGCGACTACTGAGACTTGCTACGCGGGTTGCTCAGTTGCAGAAGAGTGCTGCAAAGAGTCAATGCAAAGGTAGGATGCAAAGAAGGCTTGCAAAGAGGCTTTGTACTGTGATACTGTGTCGGCATGACCGATCACGAAACCCCTGAGAAGCCCCCTCTGGAATGGCTGGAGGGGCTCGATGTCGTAACACTCGACAGCGAAATGGTGCGAGCCCTGGCACATCCCATGCGGAACCGGATCCTGGCGTCGCTTCGTCTCACAGGACCTGCAACTTCGGCGATGCTGGCTGAACGTCTCAACACCAATACCGGCCAGACCAGCTACCACCTCAGGGCTCTTGACGAGGTTGGTCTGGTGGTCGAGGACCCCGACCAAGGGACGGGTCGGGAGCGTTGGTGGAAGTCGGCCCACAAGGGAACCTCCTGGTCGGAAACCGCCTTCACCGATGATCCCGAAGACCATCACGCCGCCGACTGGCTGACCCGATATCACAACCGCACCAACTTCAATCGGGTCGACGCCTACCTCGACGAGAGGGAGGAATGGTCCGAGGAGTGGCAGGAGGCCGCATACATTGGTGACAATTGGCTGGCGACCACTCCCGAGCGTCTCCGTGAGCTGAATGAAAAGATCGATGAGCTCATCGAAACCTATCGAGAAGAAGGCAAGTCGCTCGACCCCGAAACCACCGAGCTGGTCACCTTCATCCGTTACGCCTTCCCGTCAACCTTCTACCAGTGGCGCCCCTGATGACCGGGCTCGACACTCGCACGGTGAACCGGCGGTTTCTGATCCTGCGTGGGCTCCGCTGGTTGCCGACCGGGCTCTTGATACCAGTGTTCGTCCTCTTCTTCATGGAGCGCGGGTTCACCCTTGGGGAGATCGGTCTGATCACGGCCGTGCAGGGGTTCACGGTTTTCTTCTTCGAGTTGCCTACGGGTGGACTCGCCGACGCCCTGGGCAGAAGACGGGTCCTCTTGGGGGCGACCCTCGCCGAACTGGTGGCGATGGGGGTGCTGGTGATTGCGTACGACTCCATGTGGGTGGCGGGTCTCGGCTTTTTCCTGCAGGGCATCTATCGCGCCCTGGAGAGCGGACCGCTCGACTCCTGGTACGTCGACGCCCTCCATGAAACCGACCCGAATGCCGATATCGAGAAAGGGATGGGCAACTCCGGAGTTGTCATCGGCCTGTCGTTGGCTGCGGGATCATTGCTCTCAAGTCCGGTGGTTGTGCTGGCAGGCTCGATGGGTCTCCCAGAGCCTCTGGTGCTTCCCATTTTCGTTGCCATGGGCCTCCGCCTGGTGGAGTTCGCAGCGATGTACCTCCTCATGACCGAGGTTCGACCTCCCCTGGGCCTCGGAGAGATCAAGAGGTCCCTTGCCGAGGTGCCCCAACTCATCAAGACGTCAGTAGGAATGGTGAGAGCAAGCGCCCTCCTCGCCCTTCTTGTCTCGGTCGAGCTGTTTTGGGGCTTCGGCATGGCCACCTTCGAGATGTTCCCACCGGTTCGGTTGGAGGCCTTCACCGGAAGCGCCGAACAGGCTGGCGCAATCATGGGCCCCGCTGCTGCGGCTGCTTGGGGGGCATCTGCTCTTGGCGCCGCCCTGGTAACCAGGTTCTCACGTCGCATCGGCCCCTATCGGGCAGGTGCCATCCTCCGTGTCATCCAGGGCGTCGCCGTGGTCGGCATCGGGCTCTTCGCCGGGGTTGCCGGTGTGCTGGTGGCATATATCACCAGCTACCTGATCCACGGTGCCTCCAACCCGGTCCACCTGGCTCTCCTCCATCGCCAGGTCGAGTCGAAGCACCGGACCACCTTCCTTTCCATCAACTCGATGGTTGGGATGACCGCCGGATCACTCGGGGGTATCGCTCTCGGTGCCATGGCCGACGCCATCTCGGTTTCCGTCGCCATCTATCTAGGGGCCGCCGTCCTCATCTTGGGCGCAATCCCCTATCTGGTGGCACGTCGCAAGGATCCTCTCACTTTCGACCAACCGGCAAGAAAGGAGGTGAACTATGCATCCTGATATCGCCTATGAGGTCATTCAGCGTACCGCTGAACAGCGGCGCGTCGAGGCCACCGGTCAACGTTTGGCCGCAGGTCTTCCCCGCCGCGAGCGGTCATGGAGGATCGGCTCCTATCGGCTGATCCTCCGCAAAGAGGGTCGCCGTGTTCCCCATCCCGCCTGATCTCCGTTCGGGAGCCATCGGTTACCTGGGACAATGCGGAGGATGATCTCATCCAATCGGGCACCGTTGGTGCTGATGTTTGTTTTCAGTGCAGCGATGGGAACGATGGGTCCCGCCATCCCCGTTTTCCAGGAGGTATTCGGCCTCGACTACTCGGAGGCGGCTCTCAACTTGACCCTCTTCTCGGGAGGAGCCCTCCTCGGTGGCGCCACAGTGGGGTTTGTGCGAAGGGCCATCCCTCGTCAGGTAATCGTCATCCTCTCCCTCTTGGGGATCACCTGTGGCGGGGTCCTCGTCATCCTCGCGGTGACACCGGCTCTCACATATGTTGGCGCCTTCATCATGGGTCTGCTTGGAGTGACATCACTGACGGTTGGGCAGGCAGTCCTGGGCGAGATGTATCCCGATGACCGTGTGGTGACATTATCCCGCGGGCACCTGCTCGCCGGCTGGGGTCTCCTGGCCGGTGCTGCCGCCGTCGCCCTGGGGCGCACCACCGGTTTTTGGCAGCTCATCTTCGTTATCCCTATGGCGTTTGCTGTTCTGGCATTGGTGATGGGTACCACCCGTGTTCTCCCCAAGCGACCGCTGAACGACGAGATGGAGGACCCGAACCAGGAAGGGGTGTCGGCGGTCACCTGGGTAGCGGCAGCGCTCACCGGTCTTGCAGTTGTCATGGAGCTGGGTGTCACTGCCTGGGCAGCCAGCTACCTGGAGGACATTCTGGGATTCGCCGATGTGATCGCAGCCGGGGCGACCGTGGTGGTTCTGTCGGGGTTGGTGTTGGGACGGATCGCGCTGACGCGATGGGTAGGCGAATTTCGGCTGACCAGCGTGATGCTCACCGTCCTGGGGGCGGTGGTTGGGTCCTCGATTCTCTATCTTGGCGGCCCCGTGATCCCGGGCCCGGGCGGGACGGTGGTTGCCCTGATCGGGCTGGTACTGCTCTGCCTCCTGGTGTCGACCGTGTTCCCGCTGGGTCTCATCTTGACCATGGAGTCCGCCGGACGGGCCGATGCCCAGGAGGGTGCGTCGGAGATGGCGGTCACCGCCGGTGGCCTGGCCGGTATTACCTCACCTTTTGCAATCGCCTCTTTGGCCGATCTGCTCTCGATCCAGATCGCCCTGATCGGGGTCCCTGTCGCTGCCGTGGTGTCGGCCCTCATGGTCCTTTGGGTGCGGCGGCGACTGGGTCGTCAGCTATCCGTGCCGGCCAGCACCTAGTCGAGAACGTTCGAGGCGATGGATCGTAGCTTCGTCAGGTCGTGGAATGCATCCATGTAACGGATCGAGCCGGTCTTGGACCGCATGATCACCGAATGGGTGGATGCTCCGCCACCGTAGAAATCGACACCCTTGAGATACTCGCCACCGGTCACACCGGTGGCGGCGAAGAACACATTGTCGGAGGACACCAGCTCATCGGTCCCGAGCACCTGGTTGAGGTCGAGTTCCTCGAATTCGGCGAGGCGTGTTTCGGCATGATCGCGCGGCCAGAGGCGACATTGGATCTCCCCACCCATGCACTTGAGGGCAGCTGCCGACAACACGGCCTCGGGCGAGCCACCGATACCGAGGAGGATGTCGAGATCGGTCTTTTGCTGGGCGGTGGCTATCGACCCGGCCACATCACCGTCTTGGATGAGACGAATACGGGCACCGGCCTTCCTTACGGCATCGATGTAGCGTTGGTTGCGTGGTCGGTCGAGGATCACGGCACGGAGATCCTTCACATCTTCACCCTTGGCCTTGGCCACCTGCTGAAGGTTGTGTTCTACGGGCGCCTCGAGGTCGATCACCCCGGCTGCCTCTGGCCCAACGGCGATTTTGTCCATATAGACCAGGCTTCCCGGGGCATACATGCTTCCGTGACCGGCGCTCAGAGCGATAACGGCTATGGCCCCCGGCATTCCTGCGGCCGTGAGGGTTGTCCCATCGACAGGATCGACGGCAACATCGACCGGCATCCCCTCACCGGTCCCGACCTTCTCGCCGTTGTAGAGCATGGGGGCGTTGTCCTTCTCGCCTTCCCCGATGATCACCTCTCCCTCGATATCGATGGTGGAGAGGTGGGCACGCATCCCATCGACCGCCGCCTGGTCGGCGGCCTCCTTGTCGCCTCGACCCATCCAACGGGCCGCTCCCATCGCCGCGGTCTCGGTCACCCGTACCAGGTCGAGACCGAGATTTCGTTCGACAGGCTCAGCCATCATTTCACCTCCACGATAAGGGCATCACCCTGTCCGCCCCCTCCACAAAGGGAGGCGGCTCCGATGCCGCCGCCCCGGTGACGGAGAGCGTTGATGAGTGTCACCACGATCCGCGCGCCGGAAGCTCCCAGGGGGTGACCCAGGGCAACCGCGCCGCCATTGACATTCACCCGGTCCTCGGGGATGCCGAGCATCCGGGTAGACCACAGCGCCACCGCAGCAAACGCCTCATTTATCTCGACGAGGTCGAGGTCGGCGGGAGAGAGGTCGGCCTTCTTGAGCGCCACCGTCAGGGCTTCAGCCGGTCGTTCGTGCAGGGTGGCGTCCCCGCCTCCGATCTGGCCATACGCCACCACCTCGGCGAGGATCTCCGATCCGTTTGCCTCTGCAGCCTGCCGCGAGGAAACTACGAGAGTGGCGGCACCGTCGGATATCTGGGAGGCGTTGCCAGCGGTGATGGTTCCATTTTGGTCGAATGCGGGACGCAGCGCCGCCATGGTCTCGGTGGTGGTTCCTGGACGGATTCCTTCGTCGGTGTCGACCAGAACAGGGTCACCCCGTCGCTGAGGTACCGAGACAGCCACGATCTCGTCGCGGAATCGCCCATCGGAGGTGGCCGCTTCTGCCCTTTGCTGGGATCTGGCCGCCCATTCGTCCTGGATGGAGCGATCGATCCCCAGGTCCTTGTTCTTGGCGTCGGAGGACTCGCCCATAGTGCAGTGGTCGATGGCGCAGAAGAGACCGTCGTGCTGCATGACGTCGACCAGGGTGGCATCGCCCATACGTGCGCCCCAGCGAAGCTCCCGCAGCACATGGGGGGCGTTGCTCATCGACTCCATGCCCCCGGCTATCACGACCGACGAATCATCGAGTCGTATGGAGCGGTCGGCGAGCCCGATCGCCGCAAGTCCGGAAAGGCAGACCTTGTTGACGGTGAGGGACGGCACGGTCATCGGTAGACCGCCCCGAATGGCGGCTTGTCGCGAGGTGATCTGCCCCTCGCCGGCACCGAGAACGTGTCCAAAGATGACCTCGTCCACGGCAGAGGAGTCGAAACCCGATCTCTTCATCGCTCCCTCGATGGCTACGCCACCCAGATCCACGGCACGGAGCGGGCTGAGACCGCTCCGTACTTGCCGATAGGTGTCCGTGCCAGACCTGTGATTACTGAGCGGTTCATAGCTCCTAGGGTACCGGACGGCGTTAGCGGATAGTAAGACGACGACGCATACCATCGGGCGATTCGCGGGGGCGGCTGTCCCTATCCGCTGATGCCGGAGGACGGGGACTCGGGCCTATCCAGGAATCTGGTTGACCTGGACCATGATGCAGTCGTCGTGGATAGTCGAAATGCCGGCTTCACGCAGAACGTCGATCAGGTCGGGGCTCTCCGCTCCTGGTTGTAGCCAGACGTTGTCCCATCCGAGTTCGATGACCTCCTCCGCCACCACCTTCCCGACATCCGCCGGGACGACGA
>WHTL01000156.1 GCA_009377735.1 Acidimicrobiia bacterium | reverse complement strand
ACGCGGGAAGATAAATGTGGCGGCGGCGCGGGGAGAGTCGATTCCCACGGGTTGGTTGGTCGACAAGGAGGGGAAGGACACGACCGATCCGCGTGCGCTCGCCAATGGTGGTGCACTCTTACCGTTCGGCGCCGACCAGGCTCACAAGGGATACGGCCTCGCCTTTGTTGTCGAGGTCCTATCTGGTCTCCTCACCGGCATCGGCTTCGACCACGACCCGGGTGGCTTCTCCAATGACGGAGCCTTTGTAGCCGGCTTCGCCGTTGATCGTTTCCGGCTGTTGCAGGAGTTCCGTGAGGAGATGTCTGACTTTGTGACGTATCTCAAGGATTCTCCGCCAGCCGAGGGATACAACGAGATTCTGTATCCGGGGGAGATCGAACATCGCACCGAGCAGCAGAGGCTGGTTGATGGGATCCCCATTGAGGTTGAGACCTGGTCATCGCTAGCGGGTCTGTGCGAACGGCTAGGCGTCACGATGCCCCGGGTTTGAACGGATCGACCTGGCGGACCATTTCGGTTGGCGCCCTCGCCACCGCCGTATGCGTGCTACCGGTTTTTCTCACGGGGGCCCTCGCCGTTCAGATCAGGGCGGATCTGGCCTTCGGTTCTCTGGGCCTCGGAATTGCCGTCGGGGCGTTTCGGGGGGCGGCAGCACTCTCCGCATCACCTCTGGGCCGGTGGGTGGACCGACTCGGCGCCAGACGTTCGATAAGAGTAGCAGTGGCCACCGCAGGCTTGGCGTCGATCGGCGTTGCCGCGACCGCAACGAGCTGGTCAATCCTGGTGTCTTGGCTAGTCGTTGGTGGATGTGCCCTCGCTTTGGGGCAAGCGGGGGTCAACAGACTGCTCGTAGTCGAGGTGAAGCCGAAACGTATTGGGATCGCCTTCGGTGTAAAGCAGACGGCGCAGCCCGTCGCCACCATGTTGGCGGGTCTGAGCGTTCCCTTCTTGGCGCTCACAGTCGGTTGGCAATGGGGCTTCGCGTTGGCGGCCGCACTTGCCATCGTGGTTCTGGTGTCTCTGCCCCGGAGACCGGCAGGGACACCTCCCGCCTCCAAGACAGCCGCTCCGCCCCTGCGGAATCGGCCAACCATCCTGTTGGTGGCCATTGGCTTCGGTCTGGGCAACCTTGCCGTGTCTACGGTTCCGGCATTCTTTGTTGATTCGGCGGTACGAGTCGGCATCACCCCACATCTGGCCGGGGGTCTCCTCGCGGTGGCGAGTGGAGCCGCCCTGCTCGTCCGTCTTGGCTCCGGGCTTCTGAGCGATCGTATATCCCGGGGTCATCTCCGGATCTGCGCGGGGTTGTTGGCGGTGGGATCCGTGGGTATCGCCCTACTCGCGTTGGGGCGACCAGGGCCGATGATGGCTGGTGTGGTAATCAGCCTTGCGGGTGCCTGGGCCTACAACGTTTTGATCTGGGTACCCCTCATGCAGGCTTATCCCAGCCAGCCCGGGGCGATTACAGGGGCTGTTATGCCCGGCGGGCTTATCGGGGGCACGGTTGGCCCCATAGTATTCGGAGCCATTGCCCAGGCAGCCGGTGACCCGACTGCTTGGTTGGTCGCAGCCATCTCGGGTGCCCTGGCGGCGGTGGTGATGATGATGGTGGCACGACGACTGGAACGCGAGTCGACCGGATAGCGAGTGGGTACGATGCAAGGTACATCATATAGGACGATCCGATAGATGGTGGGTGATGCGTCGAATTTTTCGAGGAGCACCACGATTAGGAGAAGATATGAGGAGAGAGGTACTCGATGGCCTTTACCGCTGAACAACGAGAGTGGCAGGAGAAGGCGTGGACGTTTGCGGAGGAGGAGATTCGTCCCATATCACTCGAACGGGATCTGATAGCCGATCCACGGGAGACATTCACATGGGACATCATCGAGAAAGGGTCGCAATTGGGATTCCGCACCGCGGTGGTGCCCAAGGAGTACGGGGGACATGGCATCGACTTCGTCACCCAGGTGTTGGTGATGTCGGAGTTGGCACGGGGCGACAGTGCCATCTCCAAGACCTTCAGCCAGTGTTGGAAGTGGAGCCATCTGATCGCTGCTTCCTGTACACCCGACCAGCAGCGTCGGTTTCTGACCCCATTCATCGAAGACGACACCTTCCTACTGGGAAAGGCGGGAACGGAGCCTACTTCAGGTTCCGACAATCGCTGGAGATTGGACGAGGTGGAGACCGGATGGAAGATGACCGCCGAGCGCGATGGCGACGAGTGGGTCCTTAACGGTGTCAAGCGGTATATCGCCAATGGAAGTGTGGCAAAGCTGTTCTTTGTCGATACCCGTACCGATCCGTCCGCATCGATCCGCGAAGGGACCACGCTCTTTCTCGTACCTGCCGACAGTCCGGGACTGCGGGTAGGTGAGGTGTACGACAAGATCGGGTGGCGTTTCTACCAGAATGCCGAACTGATCTTTGAGGACGTCCGGGTTCCTCATGACAACATCGTGGGTGAGGTAAATGGCGGGGTCAAGGCACGAGCGGGCGACACGTCGGAGTTCGGTGACCTGGAGTTGGGGGCAAATGCACTAGGTGTTTGCGATGCCGCGCTGGAGATGGCTCTGGGCCACGCCCGCACACGCTGGCAGGGAGGGGATTACATCATCGAGCACCAAGCCATCCAGCTCAAGATCTCCGAGATGAAAATGCTCACCGAGGCCTTACGTGCCTTCGTTTTCAGGACAGCGGAGGAAGCCGAGGAGGGAAGAGTCGCCAACAATGTCTCGTTGATGAACTTCGCCACCGACGTGATCCAGAGGGTGACTCACCTGAATATGGATGTCCATGGTGGTGCCGGTGTGATGAAGGATGTTGGTGCAGAGAAATTGGTGCGAGACTCGGCCATATGGACCCATCTCGCGGGAGACTCGGTGCAGAGGATGAAGGTCATCAGCCGGCTTCAACAATAGGTAAACGCGAGGAGAGTCCATGTCTTCAGCCCAATACGCCATCTGTGTGCTTCCCGGCGACGGGATCGGTCCCGAGGTGATCGGTTGTGCCCAGGAGGTACTGCAGGCTCTGCACTCCACCATCGACGGACCCCGGTTTACCTTCGATCATCGCCCCGCGGGGTGTGACGCATACAACGAGACCGGGGACTCCCTTCCGTCAGAGACAGTCGAAGCTGCCAAAGCTGCCGACAGTGTGATGCTGGGAGCCATGGATGTCGCCCGGCTTCCCCCAACGGCTATCCAGCCCCTGCGCGCCATGCGGCGTCATTTGGATGTTGGCGCCAGTGTTAGACCCGCCCGCTCCTATCCGGGGGTCCCCATTCCGGCCGGTGAGATTGACGTGGTCGTGGTGCGAGAGGTCACCGAAGGCATCTACTCGGGGATCGAGTACCCCGTGGGTAAGGATGGCGCCTGCTCGGTGCGTGTGATCACCCGAGACGCCTCGACCAGGACGGCAAAGATCGCATTCGAACAAGCCTCGCGCCGTCGGAAGAAGGTAACGGCGATCCACAAACTCGGTGCTCTCAAGCTGACGGACTCTCTTTTCTTGGAGTCGGTTGCCGATGTTGCAGCCTCGTTCCCCGACATCGAATACGAGACTAAAAACGTGGACGCCTGTGCGTTGGAGTTGGTGCGGTGGCCGGAGGAGTTCGATGTCATCCTCTCCACGAACGCCTTTGGTGACATCCTCTCCGATGTAGCAGCCGGTTTAGCTGGTGGCCTCGGGATCGCCCCCTCGGGATGCGTGGGTGAGAACTGGGCATACTTCGAGCCGGTTCACGGGACGGCACCAGACATAGCAGGCAAGGGAATCGCCAACCCCATTGCCTCCATTCTCAGTGCCGCCCTGATGTTGCGGCACATTGGCGAACCGGAGGCAGGAGAACAGATTGAGAGAGCAGTGTCCCGAGCACTCGCATCCGAGGAATTGCGAACCGGAGACCTAGGTGGCAGCGCCACCAGCACCCAGATCACGGAAGGCATCATCGGGTTCCTGGGCGAGGCCTCGGCGGTAGGGGATTGACCCGGATCTTCGTCCCCCAACCAATCCCAGAAGTCGCACTGCAACGCCTGCGGAAGTTGGGCGATGTCATTGTGTTCCCCCATCTCGACAGGACCATCGACCGACCGGAGCTTCTCGAGGCGGTCGAGGAGGCCGAGATCCTGGTCGCGGTGGGAAGTACCGTCTACGACCGGGAGATGATCGACGCCGCCCCGAGACTGCGGATGATCGCCGCGATGCAGACCTCGACGAGACTGGTCGACATCGACCGCGCCGCGGAGAGGTCGGTTGCGGTGACAGTGATACCCAATCTGTTGGCCTCCACTACGGCCGAATACACCTTCGCACTGTTGCTGGCCACGGCCTGGCGAATCCCTGAGGCGGAGCGGCTACTAAAAGAGGGCAGATGGAGACAGCGCCAGTCGATGGCGCTGCTGGGCACACGGGTGCAGGGCAAGACGCTCGGGATTGTTGGGGCAGGTTCCATCGGTCAGGGTGTGGCGCGGCGCGCAGGTTCCTTTGGTATGAAGGTCGTTTATACCAAGAGGCAGCGTTTGGATTTCGATCTCGAGACCGAACTCGGGATGTCATTTCGGTCATTGGACGACTTATTCCGTGAGTCGGACTTCGTGGCCCTCACCCTTGCCGTCACACCCGAGACCACGGGACTGGTCGACGACCGGCTACTCGGTCTGATGAAGAAGGAATCCATCCTTATCAACACATCCCGCGGGGCGATCGTTGACGAGATTGCGCTGGAGCGACGTCTGCGCGCCGGAATGATTCGAGGGGCTGGTTTGGATGTGTTCGAACACGAGGTCGGATCCGATCGGATAGGCCCGACCAGGGACCTCAGAGAACTACCGAATGTGGTTGTCACCCCGCATATCGGTAGTGCCGCGCGTGAGACCCGTGAGGAGATGTCTCTCAGGGTGGTGGAGAACATCGAGGCCTTCCTGGAAGGAACCACACCCCCAGATCTGATTTAGTACCGATCAGCGCAGTCGCTGATCCCCGCTTCCCTCGATCCAGGTGCTGGGCCGAACCTCGGGGTCGACCCGGGCGTCGATCACCGTCGGACCCTTGCTCACCATGGCTTCGCGGATCGCTTTTCTGGCTGCATCGTCATCGGTGACGGTCCAGCCGGGGACACCTTGTGCCTCTGCGATCTTGACGAAATCGGTGACGTGGAAGTCCGTCCCGATTATCCGGCCGTCGAGCCGGCGGAGTTGATGGCTCTGCTGGGACGCGAACCGGGAGTCGTTGAAGACGATCACCGTGATCGAGGAGCCTCGTCGTGCCGCGGTCTCGAACTCCCCCAACTCCATCGCGAGACAGCCATCGCCCACGATCGCAACGCCATGTCGATCGGGGTCTGACTCGAGGGCGCCTAGCACCCCTGGGAAGGAATACCCCATGGCACCGAACCCCGCCGAACGCACATAGGTTCGGGGCTCGAGGACCCTGAGCTTCTTTCCAAAGAATCCGTGCATCCCGGAGTCGACAGAGATGAATGAGTCACGAGGAAGAGAGTCGGTCAGCTCATCGATGATCACCCATGGGTTGACCAGGTCAGACGCAGCCCGATCGTCGCCCTCACGCAAGTATCCGCGGCGCTCCTCATCGAGAGCGATCCGTCGTGATTGCCAATCGTGGGCGCAGCGGTACCGCAGCTTTTCGAATGTCTGGCCCAACCCCACTAGGAACTTTTCGATGTCGGCGACAACGAGATGATGGGGGCTGTAGCCGCGGTGTCCCACGTCGGGGCTGATGTCAACCTGTACGAGGGTGGTGTCGTTGGGCCAGGCGGTCCATTCGTAGGTGGACACGTCGCTCAAGGGTGTACCCAGTGCTATGACCACATCGGATTCTTCGAGGAGGGCACGTGCCACCGCGTCACCAGCCTGACGACCTATCACTCCCAGCGAAAGTGCGTGATCCTCGGGGATGGCTCCGCGTCCACCATCGGTGGTGAGGATCGGCAGATTGAGTTGCTCGGCAACGGACCTCAGGGCGTCGTGAGCATTGGACCAGTGCACGCCCGCACCCGCCAGCAGAACCGGATTGGATGATGTCTTGATCAGGTCGGCCACTCTGGCAAGGTTCTCGGCAGAGACCACGACGGGACTCGCTGGAACCCGGTCTCCGATACTGGTAGTGGGAATGTCCGGCCCATCAAAGGGCAGCTTCAATGTGCTCTTGGGAAGGTCGATGAGCACGGGTCCGGGTCTTCCGGACCTGGCAAGCCAGAAAGCACGGCCAACCATCCTCCGCGCATCTTCAGGTCTACTCAGTTGCAGGGTCCCCTTGGTGATGGGTCGGTAGAGTTCTTCCACCGGAATGACGTGGTAGCCCTCCCGCATCTCGGTGTCGGTGGCCGCAAGCACCTCATTGCCGGTGAGTACAACCATGGGCACGCTGTCCTTCCACGCGGTCCCGACGCCATACATCAGCCTGAGTGCGCCGGGTCCGACATGAGCGAGCACGACGCCAACCCGTCCGGTGGCGCGGGCATAGCCATCGGCCATATGTGCGGCAGCCTCTTCCTCCCGTGCGCTCACGAACTCGAGACCCTGTTCTCGGTTTATGGCATCTGCGATATCGAGTGTGGATGTGCCGATCACACCGAATACCTTCTCGACCCCGGCCCGAGCAAGTGTGTCAACTAAGGCATCGGCAGCGTTCATCGTCGTTGCCTGCTTCCTTCGTACCACTTTCCCTCCTGTTCGCGGGCTCTTTGCACCGCGGCGACGTATCCGCTCTTGTAGTCGGTCAGGCTCTTGCACAGTCGGCTGACATCGTCGGGAGTTTCGATCCACTGTGCTTGGATCCCCATGGCTCTGGCAATGGCGGCGATGTCCGGGTTCTCGTAGTCGACACCGAAGTTGCGGCCATATCCCTCCAGTTGCTTCTTACGTTGAGAACCGAAACCTCCGTCGTCGAGGACGACAACTACCACCGGCACATCCAAGGATGCGATTGACTCGAGTGAGGACAGGGACATGAAGAATGAGCCATCCCCGACGATGGCGATCGCCCCTCCGATCATGTCGGATATCGTGGCGCCGATCGCGTTGGGCACCGCAAAGCCCATGGCGCCAAGTCCGTAGGGGTAGAGAAACCTGGTGCCGCCAAAGTCGGCTGCCGCCGATAGGGTGAGCGCCCCGAACCCGGGATCCATGGTCACCACCCAGTCGTCGGGTGCTGCTTCGATGATGTTGCTCACCAGCAGGGAATCAATGGATGGATCCTGGCTGGCGGCAGGATTTCCTATCGGGCCATTGCGGCGATCAACCCGACTAGCCCGATCGATCCAGTTGGAGGATACGAAGTCCTCCTGTTTCGACATTCTTGTCGTCAGCGTCCGTAGGAACTCGCCCACATCCGCCACCACGCCCATGGTCGTGGCAATCCTCCGATCGACCTTGGCGGGATCGGGATGCACCGCGATGACAGTGGCATCGGATTCGATCAGGCTCCACCGGACGGTATCGACATCGGTGAGTTCGGCACCGAGGGCCAGAACAAGATCGGCTTCGCAGAGAAGGTCGTTGCTATCCCTTGAACCAAACCTCCCAATCGTGCCGGCAAACCCGGTGTCATCGACTATCCCTCCTCGGGCACCGAAGGAGGTGACGTAAGGAATTCCTAGTTCACGACATTGACGGACGATCTCACCCGGATCGGGGGACCATTGAACGGTCTCACCCAAGATGATCAATGGTTTTTGTGCCTCCGTCAGCAGCTTTTCCATTCGATCCATCTCGATTGCACTAGGTGCGGGACGACTTAGGGGGAGGGCAGGCGCCTGGGATACTGATTTCAGGAGAGGGTCGATGTCGTCCAGCCAGCCACGGGCGGTTTCCTCTGGGACGATCTCGAGGGCGATGTCTTCGGGGAGGTCGATATGGACCGGCTGTGTGATGCCACGGGTTGCTTCTCCGACTGCACGTCTCATGATGTGGGGCAATTGGTCGGGTCGGGTGATCTGGAAGCTGAATCGGGTGATTGACCCCATCACGCGAATCAGGTCCCAGTCGTGATAGGGGTGTTGGGCGAGGGTCCCAGATTCTTCATTGCCGGTGATGAGGAGTAGGGGAACACCATCCCTTGCTGCCCCGACCATGGCGGTGAGACAACTGGTGGCTCCAGGCCCGCAGTGGGTCATCACCACGCCGAGCCGGGAAGACACTCTGGCATATCCCGATGCCATCTCGGCGGCACTCAGTTCGTAACGGGCACCGTGGTAGTCGATCCTGCCATCGGTCACGATTCCGTCGAGTAGAGGCATGATGGTGCTGCCCGCGACCCCGAAAACGTCCGTAACTCCTGCACGGACGAGATAATCCACCATCACCTCGGCAACACTTCTCGAGCCGGTCATTTGCTCTGTTTCCATTGGTGTCCCTCGTCCGCAGGCAGAGTCGACGTTACACGATATATGATCCGGTGGCACTTCCTCTGCTGTAACCCTGGATTCCCCAGACGGGTATATCACCCCACCCGGATAGCGGCTGACGTGTTCACCGGATCTCCACCGAGAATTGAACGGAGGATCTCGGCCCCGCCGACGATGCGGGGACCCGGGCGCGAGAAGTAGGAGTTGGCATTCACGGCCCAGATCTCGGCGGCACCGAAGTCGTGTGGAAGTGAGTCGGCGAGTTCCGCATTACCAGCGGTGTCATAACCACACGCAGCCATGATCACCACGGCCGGATCGAGACCGTCCAGGTTTTCTGCACCAAGCCGGCGGGAGCGCTCCCCGGGTTCACCGATCACATCGACACCTCCGGCCACGGCTATCTGCTCGGGCACCCAGTGACCGCCCGTGAAGATGGGCTCGGCCCACTCCAGGAAGAGAACCCTGCGGGATGGCTTTACCGGCTCGATGGCATTCCAGCGGTCCCGTAGGAGATCGGTGATGGCGGCGGCGTGGTTCTCGTGGGCGGTCGCCGTCCCGACAACGATGATGTCGTGGAGAATGCCTTCCCAGGTTGCTCCGCTCAGGGTCACGGTGGCGACATCGTGGAGGACG
The DNA here is from genome assembly GCA_009377735.1 of Acidimicrobiia bacterium. Lineage (GTDB taxonomy): Bacteria > Actinomycetota > Acidimicrobiia > Spongiisociales > ZC4RG35 > WHTL01. The sequence goes on along the minus strand of WHTL01000156.1, from coordinate 14 downwards.
TCCGGCAGCATTTT
>WHTL01000211.1 GCA_009377735.1 Acidimicrobiia bacterium | reverse complement strand
TCTCAGGCCATACCAAAGATCGCGGTGGCGCCCCTACTAGTCCTCTGGCTCGGACTCGGGATCTGGCCCAAGATCGTCATCACCGCCCTCATGGTGTTCTTCCCAGTTGTTGTCACAGCTGCCGAAGGCTTCAGCTCGGTCGATCGAAATCTCGTTGAGCTCCTCCAATCGGTCCATGCACCCCGCAGACAGGTGTTCTTCCGGATAAGCATCCCCCACGCCATGCCGAGGATCTTCGCCGGACTGAAGATTGCCATCACTCTGGCGGTGGTAGGTGCCGTTGTGGGTGAGTGGGTGGGCGCCGACTCCGGTCTTGGCTACCTCCTCGTTTACGCCAACACCTTCCTCGACTCAACGCTTCTCTTCTCTGCATTGTTCGTTCTCGTAGTTGTCGGGATCCTCCTCTTCCTCGCCGTAGGAGTCGTAGAGCGTCTTGCAATGCCCTGGATGAGAACGAACAACCGATGATCTTTCCTTCCGAGATATCAGCCACCAATTCCGCGCATCGACCACAGGTCGATCTACCAATCTGAGCTATGCCAAAGGAGTTCATATGAGAAGGACACTGATAACCATATTGGCCCTTATCGTCGTTGGCTGCGGCGGAGCCGACGAAGGGGCCGACACAACTGGATCTTCCGGGACAACGGGAGCGGTGGAGACAACTGCCGGTGGCGATCCGACAGAAGCCACGGAAACCACAGGCGCCAGCGAGACGACTTCGGTTGCATCCAACACCACAGCATCCGAATCGACCGTGGGATCTCAGGAGACCGTACCGGTCTCACTCCGTCTCAACTGGGTCGTGGCCGGGAATCATGCGCCCTTCTACCTCGCGGCGCAGGAGGGATTCTGGGCGCAATGCGGACTTGAGGTTTCGATGGCTGCTGGACAGGGATCCGGCGACACCGCCCAAATCGTGGGTACCGGAACTGAAGAGTTCGGCCTTACCGATGCTGTATCGATCACCGCCGGAAGATCTCAGGGCTTGCCAATAAAGTCGATCGGTGTCGTGTACGAGGACAACCCGTCATCGCTCGTTTCCTATGCAGAGACCGGCATCACATCGCTGGAAGACGTCGAGGGGATGACCTACGGCGCGGTACCCGGGGGCTCGCCGTACCTCCTCCTCCACGCCTTGTGGGACCAGCTCGGCGTCGACGTGTCGACGGTACGAGAAGCCAGTGTTCCTGCACCAGGGATCGCCCAGCTCAAGACAGGTCAGGCCGACTTCATCACCTACTTCGGTAACGAGGCGGCAAACATCGAGCTCGATACATCTCTCCTCAACATCGTCTACTTCCGAGATGCAGGCTTGGAGAGCTATGGGCTGGCACTTGCCTCCCAAGATGAGTACATCGAAGCCAACCCAAGCCACGTCGAATGCATGGTCGAAGGCGTCCGTCAGGGATTAGAGGCCGCCCAGGCTGATCCCGAGGCAGCGCTCGCCGCCCTGTACGAAGCGGTGCCAGAAACCAGAGAGAACGAAGATGTGCACGAAGCGCTGCTCGACGGTGTATTCCCCTTCCTTGGAGACGACGTACTGTCCCAGACCGCCGAGAAATGGGCAGCCACCCAGGATGTTCTCCTCGATGCGGGTGTGATAGGCGAGGAGGTAGAACCTGAGTCTCTCTTTGTCGACGTCACCAGCGACTGACCAACACATCAAACAGGGAGCTCATATCCGAGCTCAACCCAGGGTGGCCCCAATCACCTCATAGGCGAGTAATGCCGCGGCGACGAAGAGGAGGCCGGTATAAATCAGGTCTTCCGCCCAGTCGATCGGTCCGGGATCGCGCTCCAACATCATGCGGGGGTTGTAGTAGAAGATCGACACCAAGATCATCACCACGGTGAATACGAGACCGAGCCAGGCCGCCCACCCGACACCGGCGAAGAGCAATGCGATCACCGCCCCTGCAACCAGATACAACGGAGACAGCCGCAGGAGGCTTCGAATGGAGTCGTGCTCGGAGACACCGGTCTTGGCGGTGGCGCGGTACACCTCGTACCCCAGAGACAACCCATAGGCGACGACCAGGGTCCAAGCGGCATGGGTGGTGAGCTCGCTCATCGCATCCACCATATTGGACCGGGTGGTACAACGACTCACCACCCCGTGTGCCTGCGAAAGGTCGGGATCGGCGAGGCGAATGCCAGAAAAGGTGAAGACCCAACCAACGTGGTCCCTACGCCGGCATTAACCGGACTCAGGTTTAAACGGTCGTCGGCTCCTATTGCCAACTTCTCAGCCGGGAAGGCACCCAGCTCTCGATCACGCTGATTGGGTCTTGCAGGACTCAATATAGGGGAAGGATCGGGGAACGTAAAGAGAACGCGAAATGAATCCGAAGGGTGGATTCACCGGTGCGGAAGCATGTGTTTGGCACCAGCCCGAGACCGCCTATGGTAATTAGGCATGCTAACTATCGACCAGACAGAACTCGCCGACCGGCTTCGGCTGGCCGTGGGACGCCTCGCCCGACGGCTCCGTCAGCAGTCCCTCGGTGACATCACGCCCTCGCAACGGTCGGTACTGCACACTCTGGACCGCTACGGGGAGATGACGATGAGTGAGCTAGCAAACATCGAGGCTGTGTCCCGACCATCGGTCACTGGAATCGTCTCCCGACTCACCGACCGGAACCTCGTCGCCCAACGTCCCCACGACGACGACGGTCGTAGCTCGGTGGTAGATCTCACGTCGACCGGTTCCGATTTCCTGGAGACGGGCCGCAAGGAGAGAACCGCATACCTTTCGGGGAAGATGGCCGATCTCTCCACCCAGGAGCTCGAGATACTCGACAATGCGGCTTCGATTCTTGATCGGATGGTGGACGAGCGGTGACCACCATTGGAGTGATGGCACGACGCACGTTCGCCGCGCTCGCAATTCGCAACTTCCGCCTCTACTTCGCCGGACAGATGGTGTCGGTCACGGGCAACTGGATGCAGCGTGTTGCCCAGGCGTGGCTCGTGTTGGAGATGACCGGAAGCGGATCGGCGGTGGGTGCGGTCACAGCGGTGCAGTTCCTGCCTGTTCTTGTCATGGCGCCCCTCGGTGGGACGGTGGCCGATCGTGTCGACAAGCGCAAGCTCCTGTATTTCACCCAGGCCGCCTCGGGCTTGATAGCGGTCACCCTTGGCGTCGTGGTGTTGTTGGGTGTCACCGAACTCTGGATGGTGTTCGCCCTGGCGTTTGCCCTTGGGGCCGTCAGCAGTATCGACAACCCCACCCGCCAGTCCTTCGTGATGGAGATGGTGGGTCGAACCAAGGTGACCAACGCCGTGGGGCTCAACTCGGTCCTCGTCAATACGTCGAGGATCATCGGTCCTGCTCTCGGTGGCTTGCTCATCGTGAGCGTAGGGATCGGTCTCTGCTTCATCCTCAATGCCGCCTCGTATTTAGGCCTCATCGCAGCGCTGTCGTTGATGCACTCCGATGAGATAGAGAGAGCGGTGCCAACCCCGCGTCGGAGGGGCCAGATCCTAGAGGCGCTTGGCTCGGTGCGGTCCGACCCCAATCTTCTGGTGCCCCTGGTCATGATCGCCGTCATCAGCGTTTTCGCCTACGAGTTCGAGGTGATCCTCCCCCTGATGGCGCGTTACACCTTCGGTGGACAGGCCGACACCTTTGGTGTCATGTTCGCCGTGATGGGTGTCGGTGCGGTTTGCGGCGGTTTCTATACCGCCTCCAGGGACAACAGTCCCCCAACCGTACTGGTCAGGCTTGGGATCCTGCTCGCCGTGGCGTTGACCGCAGCGTCATTGGCGCCCTTGTATTGGATGACACTGGTTGCCCTGTTCGCGGTAGGGGCCACGGGCACCAGCTTTCTCTCGGTGGGCAACTCCGTCCTCCAGATCTACGCACCCCCGGACATGCGGGGACGGGTCCTCTCCCTCTGGGCGGTGGCATTTCTCGGTGCCCGGCCCCTTGGAGCACCCTTGGTGGGTTGGATCGGCGAGCACCTCGGCCCCCGCTACGGGATGGGCATCGGCGCCGTCGCCGCCTTTTTGGTGTCCCTGTGGGCATACCGCAGGTTGTTGGCGAAGTAGTCGGAGCGCAACCGTGGGCGGAGGTGTTCGAGAGGCGATGTCCTCATCCCTGGGTTGAGGTATTGGTTTGGTTGGCTGACCCGATCCACGGCCCCTGATTACATCATTACAATACCACGGGAAGGCCGAGGAGGAGCCGATGGTCAATTCATCCCCAACCCCCGTCCCGCGGTGGTGGCAGCACCCAGAACTACGCACCGACGAGGAGTTCGAAAGGCACCGCGCCGTGACATGGCTGGAGTTGTTCTTCGATCTGGTGTTCGTGGTTGTGATCGCCCGTCTCGCCCACCATCTCGCCGGTCATCTCGATGTAACTGGAATCGTGTCGTTCTGCATCCTGTTCGCCGCGGTGTTCTGGGTGTGGAACGCATACACCTACTACACGGAGCGCTTCGAGTCCGACGGCATCGAGACCCGTCTACAGCTGTTCGTCTCTCTGGTATGCGTGGCCGGTCTCGCAGTGTGGGCCGAGGACGGGCTCGGCGACCACTATCTGGGCTTCGCCCTCTTCTACCTGGCGGCGAGAGCAGTCAACCAGGTGGGGTGGCTGCGGGCCGCACTCCACATCAGGGTGTTCCGTCCGGTGGCGTGGCGTTTCATTGCGGGATACGGCGTCGTCGTCGCACTGGTGCTCTCCGGCCTGGCCACCGACGGCACCCCCCGAACAATTATGTTCGCCACTGCGATTCTGGCCGACGTCGCCACCCCCTACTTCACGGTGCGTCAGCAACGAGACCTGCCGAGGCTGTCCACGTCGAAATTCCCCGAGCGGTTCGGATTGTTCACCATCATTGTTCTCGGTGAGTCGATCGTTGGGGTGATAGCCGGCTTGTCGGAGCTCAACGAGGCGGGCGAACTCAGTGTGCGTGGCGGGATCGACGGGCTGCTCGGTCTGGCCATCGGCTTCGGTCTCTGGTGGGTCTATTTCGACTTCATCGCACGTAGGCCGTACCGGGACTCGTTCGGCAGCGCCCTTGCCTGGGTGTATCTGCATCTGGTGACCCTGACCACGTTCACCATGACCGGTGTGGGGATCTCCTCGGTGATCGGCGACACCGAACTGTCCGGGCTGACCACCGACGCCCGATTGCTGCTTGTCTGGTCGGCAGGAATCGGTCTCATCGCGCTTGGTGTACTCGAGACGACTTTGCGTCGCTCCGAAGACGAGCCCACCGATCCGCGTGTCAGCCCTGCCCTCAAGATCGTTGGAGGTACCGGTATCGCCATTCTCGGCTCACTCGATCTGGGTTGGACCACCTGGGCCTTGCTGTCGGCGGTTGTGGTTACTCTCGGTCTCCAAGCCGCCTACGGGGTTACCGTCTGGTACAGGCATCCGGCAACGACGAACCGATGAGCGCCGGATCTCAACCGAGTCTCATCGTCGTCAAGCCCTACTGTGCTGATCGAAGGCCAAGGTTCCCGATTCTGAGCAATGACGGAGGTAGCGCATTGGGAGACACATTCAGCACAGTCGAGGAGTACATCGAGTCCTTCCCACAGGAGGTGCAGACCATCCTCAGGGAGATCAGCAAAACCATCGGGAAGGTGATGCCCGAAGGCGAGGAGGTCATCAGCTATCAGATACCTGTGGTGAAGGTCGATGGGAGGAACGTGATCCACTACGCAGGCTGGAAGAAGCACGTGAGCCTTTATCCAATACCCTCCTCCGCGGAGCTAGCAGACGATCTCGGCCCATTCATATCGGGTAGGGGGACCGTCAAATTCCCCCTGGACGAACCAATTCCCTACGACCTGATCGAAAGGATGGCGGCACAACTGCTCGAGGAGCGCAAGTAGGTGGTCTGTCGCCTTCCACGGGTGGCCCTCGGTACCATCTGAACATGTGTGTAGCAGCTGATGCCCTTCCACCGCTCGATATCTCCGGCGACGCCGATGCCAGTTCCTTGGTACTCACGGCGCCAGACGGCAACGTCTTCAATGCATACGAGGCGATGGCAGAAGGTGGACCCACGCCGCGGGCGGTGATTGTCCTCCCCGACGTGAGGGGGTTGTTCCCCTTCTATGAGCAACTTGCGGTGGCCTTTGCCGACGAGGGCTACGACGCGATTGCCATCGACTACTTCGGGCGCACCGCGGGTACCGAGCCCCGCGGAAAAGACTTCCAGTTCACGGATCACGTGCCCCAAACCACCTCGGATGGGATCAACGCCGACATCGCCGCCGCTATCGACCACCTTCGCTCTCGCCGCGACGACGTCGCCGTCTACACCGTCGGATTCTGTTTTGGTGGCACCTGCTCCTGGGCAGCCACCACCCACGGTCACGGATTGGCGGGTGCCGTAGGTTTCTACGGGAAGCCGGACATCGACAGACCCGGCGGTGACGGACCTTTTCTGGAGCGTTGCCATCTCGTGGAGGCACCGATCCTGGCACTGATGGGAGGTGGCGATCCGTCCATACCACCGGAAAAGGTTGCAGCATTGGAGAACGCACTGGGTGAAGCGGGCACCACCCATGAGGTGATCACATATCCGGGGGCACCGCACTCGTTCTTCGACCGTCACCAGTCCGACTACACCGAAGATTCGGCCGACGCCTGGAGACGTACTCTCGAGTTCATCGGAGCCTGACTACCTCACCCACAGGACCACCCCGTTCTGCGCGTAGAAACTCGCCCTAACGCGTCAAAAATCCGCACAGTTCATATGGCGTGGCGCCACCGTGGTGGTGGGCTTCCCCTCGAATCGTGGAGGGTTTCTTATTGATCTCGGGATTCATGCTGCCTCGGTTTGGGGCGCATCTTCGGTTTGTCTCTCCGCGAGTACCTGTTCGTAGGCGACCGGGCTCATCATCTCACACGAGCTGTGA
>WHTL01000136.1 GCA_009377735.1 Acidimicrobiia bacterium | reverse complement strand
GTCGGTCGTCCTCTTTTGGCCATGATGCACCTCCAATACTGGCTCACCGGGAGAGAACACGCCCCCCCGCTCATCATCACCACCCAATACTACCATTATCGCGTCGGAACAACCGGACAGAACACTAGTGGTCTGTCGCTGAATTGATGCCGCGGTGTCGCCGAGCCATCGGCGCCGATGGCAATGACGCAGGACGAAGGCGCACCCGGGGCGGTGCTTCGAGGACGAGGACGCAGCAAGCGGCGTCTAGGGCCGGCGAGACCGCCCAGCTATTTCGGCGACAGACCACTAGACAACATTTTCTGCCTGTTTCTTCGAGCATTAGACTGAGTTCCGCTTTCGGAGTGGGGGTGTGAGCGGTTCAGTGTCACTCGCTAATGCTGTATAGAGAGGAAATCGATCATGATGCCAAAGAGATGGGGGTCAATGCTCTTGATGGCGTTGGTCGCCGTAACCACCATTGCTGGTTCGGTCGCCGCACAGGAGGTGGCGACGACTGATGCCACCACCCAATTCGTAGATTGGGACGGACGTTTCTCCGACGATGACGGAGATGTCCATGAGCTCAATATCGAGGCGATCGCCAATGCCGGGATCACTCGTGGCTGTGGCAACGAAGACCCACTGTTCTGCCCCGATGACTCCGTGACCCGGGGTCAGATGGCGGCGTTCCTGGTGAGGGCTCTCAATCTCCCCGCCTCGAACGAGGATGCCTTCACTGACGACAACAACTCGGTTTTCCAGGCCGATATCCAGGCTCTTGCCGCAGCTGGGATCACCAGGGGCTGCAATCCCCCCGAGAACACATTGTTCTGCCCGAACCGTCCTGTTATCAGGGGCGAGATGGCCACCTTCTTGGTGCGGGGCTTGGAGCTGCCGGCCTCGAATGAGGATGCCTTCACCGACGACAACGACTCGGTTTTCCAGGCCGATATCCAGGCTCTTGCCGCGGCTGGGATCACCAGGGGCTGCAATCCCCCCGAGAACACTCTGTTCTGTCCCAACAACGAGGTGTTGCGGAGCGAGATGGCCACATTCCTCACCCGCGGCCTTGAACTTCAGACACTGAAGAATCCGCTAGAATCCGGAGACGCTCTTCTCATCGACCAAACTCCACCGGCGGAGAATGTTCGTCCCCAGCCTGGCAGCGACTACTACCAGGTCATCTACTTCGTGGGTGATGCCGATGAGTTCTGGGGTGTGGTCCCCTATTCAAACGGGAGTTGGGGTGCTTACACCTTCAGCGGGGGCTTCTTCATCCTCGACGGCTATGTCAAGGACATTCCCAACGACCCGGCCAACCAGAAAAATCGGATCGTCGATGCTCTCGTCGGGTTCGGTTGGCCACAAGGCGTCGCCGAGTTCGCGGTGACTGGGGAGCAGTAGACCGAAACGCCGGGGGTCGGTCAGTAATCGACCTGGATGTCGGAGACGGCCGACCCCCACTGTTGTATCGCGTTCTGATGCATCATCAGTTTGGCGAGGTTCCCTGTGACTTTGAGTTTGCCTGTCATAAACGCTGTCTGGGTGTTTAACTCACCCGAAGAGATGGCAGTGGCGGTCTCATACGTCTGGGTCACGGTGGCGTCGGGTCCTTCAGCCGTTCCCAGTGTCACCGCGGCGTTTCCACCGGTGGCGGCCAGATAGTAGGGGGTTTCACCCCCGGCTGGCGTGTCGGTGGTGACGAACTGGATACTGAGATCTGCATCACCCATGGAATTCTTGAAACCTTCATGGGCATTGAGGGCATCGGTTACCGCCTGTGCCCACTCCTCACTGAGGAAGGTGACTGCCATGTGACTGCTCCTGGTTGGGGAAACGAGTGCATGGTAGAACCGAAACCGGCCGACGGCACCATACGGCGGAGCACCCTGAGAAGATGGGGCCCTGTTGTAACGAGCAAGACCACGTTCACGACCGCTCGAATCATGTCCCATCCGGCCGAGGTCGCGATCGTGAAGAGAACCACTCTTCTCAGATTCTCCAGCACCGGTGCCCCCGGCACGAACGAGGCCGCGGTGCCGTCGGGAACGAGGTACGGCCAGAACCAGAGGTTCATCATCAGCCCGAATGCGAGCGCGGAACCGAATCCGTACACGGAGAGGAGGACGATCTCCTTGCGGCCATCGACCCGGGGAAGTAACCCCGCACCCGCCCCTACCCAGGCACAAGCGAGCATCTGAAACGGGAGCCAGGGCCCGATCCCTGCGGTGAGCAGGGCAGACGCCAGGATCGTCGTCGAGCCCAGGAGGAACCCGAAACCCGCGCCGAATACGCGGCCGCCGATGATGACGAGAAAGAAGATCAGCTCGACCCCGGCCAATCCTGCGCCGATGGCGCGAACGACGGTGCCGACGGCGGTGAGGACACCCAGCATGGCCACGGTGCGGGCGTCTATGCCCCCTTCGGAAATGCTGGTCACGGCGACGACGATCAGGACGGGTAAAACGAGGGCGAACACCATCGGCGCATCGCTGACATGCCCGACCGTGTCAGTGGTGGGAGCAACAAGCAGCGGCCAGCAGAATGCAATTAGTCCCGCCGCCGTTGCCAGGGCGAGGGTGAGAGCAGTTCGTTTGCCCAGGGGCACCGCTTTCGGCCTGGAAGTGGTCATGATGCCGCTATCCGTTCGACGGCCGCCCCCACCGTTAGGGTCGAACCGAGGATCTTCACCATCTGCGGGGCAAAGACATCCGATGTGGTGACGATCTCAGATGTGGGCCCGCTGGCGACGATTTCGCCCTGGGCGAGGATCACCACTTCCTCCGCCACCTCGGCGACGAATTCGACATCGTGGGTAGCCACCAGGACCGTTCCCTCGGCGGCAATCTCGGCCAGGAGTTCACCGAGATGGCGCTTCGCCCCGTAGTCGAGTCCTCGGGTGGGCTCGTCGAGAAGCATCAGGCGAGGGGCGGTACTGAGCTGAACCGAGATGGCGAGAGCAAGACGTTGACCCTCTGAGAGATCGTATGGTGCGCGCTGTTGGTCTATCCCCGGGGACATCCGGTCGAGGAGACGCCGGCATCTACCATCACCGCCGTCGGCGAGATCACATTCGGCGGCAACCGTAGGGGCGAAGAGGAGGTCGGCAGGGTCTTGCGGGACGAGTCCAACCAGATGTCGTCGCTCTTCGGCAGGTACACGGCGGGGGTCCTGACCGTCCACGGAGACTTCCCCTTCCTGGTAGTAGCCCTGGAGTGCCCACAAGAGCGACGATTTGCCGGATCCGTTGCGACCCATCAGTGCAGTGACAGAACCGGCGCATAAATCGAGATCTACCCCGTCGATGGCTACCTTTTTGCCATAGCGCACACGTAGGTCGACCGCCGACACCACCACATCACCCGGACCGTTGCGATCGATGACGGGAACCGGCTCGGCGAGAGTGATCCCAGCCGCCATGCGACGCCCGTCCCGCACCGAGAGGGGGAGGGGTTGCCAGTCAAGAGCTCTCCCGAGTTCCACCACGGGAGGGGCGACAGGAGAGGTCACCATCATCTCCGCTGGTGGACCCATCAAAACGCGGCCCGTCCCATCGAGAACCACTGCCGAATCGGCGTAATCGACGATCCGCTCCAACCGGTGCTCGGAGATCATTGCGGTCACCCCGAGGTCGTGGACGAGCCGGAGCACCGACGCCAGCACTTCCTCTGCCCCAAGTGGGTCTAGGGCGGAGGTGGGCTCGTCGAGTACCAGAACCCTTGGACCGGACGCCAGGGCCGCCCCGATGGCGACCCGCTGTTGCTCCCCGCCGGAGATCGACTCCAGACTTCGAGAGCGGATACGGACGATCCCCAACAAATCGAGTATTTCCTCGACCCGCTTCCTCATAACCTGGGGTGCCACGCCCAACTGTTCCATGCCGTATGCGAGCTCATCCTCTACCGTCTCGGAGACGAAGCTCCTGGCGGGATTCTGTGGGACATAGCCCACGACGTCCGCCAACTCCCGTAGACGGTGGTCAGCCGTGCTCCGTCCATCCACCGTGACCACACCCGATAGGGTTCCGCCCGTGAAGCGGGGCACGAGCCCGTTCACCGCGCCCAAGAGTGTCGATTTGCCACTCCCGGTGCCACCGACGACGAGACACATGTCGCCTTCGGGAATCTCGAGATTCACATCGGTTAGGACATCATGATCTCCGTCGGCATAACGGAATCCCACCTCCTCGAAACGGATCACGATCTCACCCCTCTCAGGGCCACCGGGATGATCGCAGTGATGAACGCACCAGCGGCCAGGATGGGTAGTTCGGGCCAGGTTCCCGGCGACGGATGGAATCCGGCCACATCGATGACGGCGCCAATGGAAACAGCCACTGCCACTGCCACGCCGATGACGGTTATGACCAGCGAGGTCCCGTTCCACACATCGACTCGATACTGGGTGCGGTTCACACCGCGTCCACCAACTCTCACGCCGATGCCGGCCAGGATGACCCCACCCAAGAGGAGGGCCGGGCCGGGCAATCCCGATGTGGTGTCAAGGAGCGCATAGGATCCAATCAGGACTCCGATGACACCACTGAGAAGAGCCGACGCCGATTGGAGTCGGGTCTTGCGGTCGACCGCCCCCACCCGCCCGTAGCCTCTAGCATCCATCGAGGCCGCCAGGGTGACGGAGTCGTCGAGGGATCCTACGAGGACGGGCACCATGATCCGGCTCACCCGAGAAGGTCCCCGGACTGCAATGCCCCTGAGTTCCTGGGCACGAGCGACTCGACGTGTTGTCTCGACGAGACGTGGGGCGATGGTCAAGCCGATGACCAAAGCGGTTCCCGCTTCGTAGAGGGCTCCGGGAACAAGGGCCAGAAGACGACGAACATCCGTCAGGGCATTGGCGGCGCCGAAAGCGATAACCATTACCCCCAGCCGGAGACCTTCGAACAGCGCCGCCAGAAGGGACTCGGTGGACACGGGTCCGCCGATGCTGACCCCCGTCATCCAGCCGGGCAGGTCGATGCGGGGGAGAGAGAACAGGATGTCTCCTGTCGGATCGGATCCGAGGAAGACCCGGAATCCCACCCTGGTGATGACGATGAGCAACCCCAGCACCAGGTAGAGACGGAGATCCCTCATGCGTCCATGAATGGAAACAACGGCGAGGGTGGCCGCCACCAACAGAAGATGTATCAGCGGATTGGTGGTTCGGGTCACCGCGATGGCAACCCCGAGAGCCCAAACCCACCACGCCGCGGGATGGATCGGCGCCGATCTAGACATCGTCTCGTCCTCTTCTCAGGACCAGGAGGATCGCTCCTACCAACCCGACACCTACCACCGTGAGGATGGTGGGCCAGGGACCATCGACGTCTCCCGGCTCGTCGGCGACGGTGACCGAGGAAACCGGTGCTGGGCTCGTGGCCATGGCCGTGGTCGTTGACGTGTCGTTTGTTGTGAGTGTGAGCACCGTGTTCTCCGGACCCGTCGTGATCGTCGGGTCGGCCGGCACCGTGGCCGAAGGTTCATCGTCGGACCCGAACACCCATCCCTCGACACCACCGGGGATCGGTTGGTGCGAAGCCGCACCCAAGTCGGTCGACTGCCATGAGCCACCCCTCTCGGCATGCCAGTAGCCCCAAAATGCCGAGGCCGAGGGTGTGTCAACACACGGATCCTGCTCCTGGGAGGGTTGCCCATCGATGCGGCACACGAAGGTCGCGAAGCGCGATGTTCCCTCCACCTTGAATCCAGCGGCGTCAAGGGCGTGCAATCCCGTGTCGACTGGCCCGGGCGCACACGCGATCGTCACTCCGGCATCAAGCACCGTGGCATCGACCACAACGGTCACTCCTTCGCCGGGTGGGCAGGGCTCCGCACCCGCTTGGGTTGCCAACGCCATGAGCAGCACCACCGAGAGCAGGAGTCTCCTCACCTGAAGACCCGGTGGAGAAGAGCTGCGACTTCTTGACGCGAGACCTCACGATCGGGGCAGAACTCTGTGTTGTCGGGGGGATTACAGCCGCTGCTTATCCCCGCCGCCGCCAGACGCTCAACGTCCTCCGCGTATGGGGCATCGTCGGCAACATCGGTGAAGCCGTGTTGAGCCGTTTCGGTCAGGTCCAGTGCCGAACTCAGGACCGTCGCCAACTCGCCTCTAGTCAGCGTCTCGCCGGGGCAGAACTCCGAAGGTGGGTTGCAGCCCAACGTGATTCCGGCAGCGGTCACACGGACAATATCGTCGGCGAACAGGTGGTCGTCATCAATGTCGGTGAACTCGGACCCATCACCCTGGGGGAGGGCCAACGCCCGGTTCATGAAGGCCGCCATCTCGCCTCTGGTCAACGCCCGATCAGGGCAGAAGACAGGCTGATCGTCGCCGGGGTCACATCCCTGGGTCACTCCTACATGATGCAGCCATCCAATGTCGGCGGCGAACACGTCTTCAGCGTCCACATCCTCGAAATGGTGACGCTGGTCGATCCGGGAATCGACGAGATCCAACAGACCTTCGTCGACGCGGGCCAGTACAGCCTGGACGGTGGCGAAGAAGTCGGGTTGGGCGTCACGGGCCTGAAATGGGATTCCCCCCCGATTCTGCGGCTCGCTGTCGGCGCCGAACTGGAGCCCTACCAGGAACTCGATGGCGCTTGCCGCGGCGTCCTCCTGATCGAAGAGACCCATACCGAGCCCTCCCATCCCGGTGCTGTTGGCATTCAGGGTCCCATAAGCAGCGAACCCGCCGGTGTCCGGATCCTGCTGATCGGCGACCCAGGCGAGGGCCTTGTTGGCTGCTTCTGGTCGTGTCTCCAGTCCATGCGCCGCAATCACGGTGCTGTCGGGGTCGACACCAAAGAACTCCTCGTCGCCCTCACAGGTGCCGTTGTAGGAGAAGGCACCGCTGGGACATTGTTGGTCGACGAGCCAGTCGACGGTCATGGGTTCGTCGATAGCGGCGACGGCGAAGGCCATGATGGCAAAGGTGCTGGCGTAGACATCGTCGATTGCGCCGATCCGGCCCGCATCAGGCCCCTCTCGAACGATGGTTTCCTGGAGTTCGGCGAGGAGATCTCGCCCATTCACGTCGGTTGGATCGACTCCGGCGAGTTGCAGGGCGAACACGGTCTTAGCCAGTGCCGGGGGAACTACCTCAGCTTCGTTCCCGTAGTATCCCGTGGAGGCGATCAGGCTCTCTGCAGCTTGCTCGACGGTGTCGTCATACCCGGGACTGCTGGCCAGGGCGAAAATGGTGTCGGCATAGAACCCGGGGTTCTCCGACGCCGCCGACTCGTAGTTGTCGGCTATCCAATCCAAGGACTGGGTGATTCGGATGCGGTCGTTGCCCTCGGGTAGGCCCATGACGGGGATGGCAAGTACAAGGCACAGCAACACCAGGATGGTCGCTGGCACTTTCCGGTATCTCACATGATGCCTTTCTATTGCGTCTCCAGATCGGGTCCGGGACGCAGCAAAAAGACACTGCGACGGACTCCGATTCGTAGACCTCGACGTATGGAGCCGCTGTCGATGTGAGGTGCTCCGGCTTGTGCGATGGTGATCGCACCTACGGTTGCGGGTCAGCGCCGGACTTTGACCGGCTTCCCCTCGACTTCGACGTCGGTGGTTGTGTTGAACTCTAGTTGGCTATTTGCCCACCAATCACGCCGGGGATACGGCAAGTGTCGGGTAATCGAATAGCATGCCCGTTTGTTGTCTCGACGGGTCGGCATGGCGTAATGGGAAGTAGAACAAGCGCTACGGCGGCGATCACAGTGTTGGCATTGGCCCTCGCTGGGTGCGTTGTGAACGTGGTGGCGGCACCCGAAGTCGGTTCCACAGTTGCGCCCGACGATTCTGCGCCTCCTGACACCGATACGAGGAATACTGTCGGGGAGAAGCCGTCGAGCTCGACCATGGACTCCTCCACCACTGTCCGTCCCAACGGGAATGGCCGCTTGGTCATTGTGGGCGACTCCCTCACCCTCGGTGCCGACATGTCGGCAGGTCTGGTGACTGGATTGGAGGAGCTGGGCTGGGAGGTGAGTTTCGACGCTGCAGAAGGGCGCACCACCCCACAAGGGGTCGGCGTGCTCGCCGACCTTCTCGCGGTAGAGCCAGCACCGCAGGCTGTCCTGGTGGGTTTGGGAACCAACGACCGTGGCAATCCCGGCGAGTTCCGCCCTCTGGTTCAGTCGGTGGTGGATCTGACGAGGGGGAGCGAACTCTATTGGATGTCGATCGAGTGGGATGGCCGCCGCAGGTTGCAGGGTGTCCTCGACGAGTTCGAGAGAGCGGGCAGTCTCACCCAGGTCGACTTCCGGCCGGTGATTGCTGCCCATCCCGAGTACGTCGGTTCCGACGGCATTCACTTCACGGAGGAGGGCTATGCCGCCCGCGCTCACACCATCGTGGAGGCTCTCGGGATACCCTGACCCTCACCCCACTGTTCTGCGCGTGGAATCTCGCTCCATCGCGTCAAAAATCCGCACAGAACGGGTGGGCGCTGCCTCGCTACACCGTTCTGCGCGTAGAATCTCGCCTTTGACTCAGGGGGTCGTTGCAACAGTTGGTCTGTTTGGGGAGTATTGATGGCGACCTAAGGAGGTAGGCAAATGAGACGGCGTTGGCGGCGGTTACCGCAGGAGGTCCGAAATGAGATCATCGGGCTGGCGGCGGGGGGTGCGACCTATCGGGAGATCCTCGACCAGATCGATGTTTCGGAGGGCGCGGTTACGAATGTGTTGGGACCGTTGGGGGGTGTCCTCAGGGTTGACGGTTGGGAACCTTCGTCGGATAAACGGTTGTCGGTTGACGAGCGGGTGGATATCGGGTCTCGGCTGGGGAGGGGTTGTTCGTATCGGGAGATCGCCCGCTCGTTGGGTAGGGCCCCTTCCACTGTCAGCCGTGAGGTGGCCGCCAATGGGGGTCGGGACGGTTACAAACCGCTTGAGGCTCACCGGCGGGCCCGGGAGAACACTCGGCGTCCCAAACCGACCAAACTTTCGGTCAATCCCGAACTCCTCGAGCGGGTACGGTCGGACTTGAAGAAGTTGTGGTCGCCGGAACAGATCAGCGGTCGCTTACGGAAAGAGTTCGGTGATGACCCGACGATGAACATCTCCCATGAGACCATCTACCGGTCCCTCTACGTCCAGGGGAGAGGCGAGCTGGCAAGGGAGTTAACGGCGTGTCTGCGTACCGGGAGGGCGAAACGGAAACAGCGGGGAAGGGAGACTCGGGTGGGCAAGAACCCCGACATGGTGATGATCTCAGACCGGCCCGCCGAGGTGGAGGACCGGGCAGTGCCCGGCCATTGGGAAGGCGACCTCATTTTGGGCAAGGGCGGCAAGAGCGCCATGGGCACCGTGGTGGAACGTACCACCCGATACTTCCAGCCGCTCCACCTCCCCAACGGCCGCACCGCCCCAGAGGTCCGCACGGCCCTCACATCAGCAATGGTCGAACTCCCCGAGACGCTACGACGGAGCCTCACCTGGGATCAAGGAAAGGAGATGGCCCAACATGTCCAGTTCAGCGTCGACACCGACATCGACGTCTACTTCTGCGACCCGCACTCACCATGGCAGCGAGGCACCAACGAGAACACCAACGGTCTCCTACGCCAATACTTCCCCAAAGGAACCGACCTCTCAATCCACACGCCAGACGAACTACAAGCAGCCGCTGGTTTGCGTCTGACTTTGACGCGGAGGATCGGCTGGGAAAATACCCAAGTCTGGGATGCTCCTGGGGTGCTATGAGAGGAGCTGTTCATGTCGGAGATTACTGGTCCTGGCCGTCGGAAG
>WHTL01000235.1 GCA_009377735.1 Acidimicrobiia bacterium | reverse complement strand
TCGTTGGAGGAAGAGGAGCAGATCTTCGAGATTACGACCGAGGGGGCCCTCAAGTTGCTTGCCGAGCCACCCCGACGGAGGGGACAGGCCAAACCAACGGCGCTCAAGGAGCTAGGTGAGGACCCGGCTTCGGGGAAGCCCGTCACCGTACGCAGTGGCCGCTACGGCCCCTACGTCACCGACGGCGAGGTCAATGCCAGTCTCCGCAAGGGCGATGATCCAGAGAAGATCGATATAGAACGGGCCGCCGAATTGCTGGCCCTGCGTCGCGACAAACTGGGTAAGTAGCCTGTGCCCCATGCCAGCTACCAACAAGACGGCCATTTCCTGGTCATCGGGGAAGGATTCCGTCTGGACTCTCCATAGCCTCAACCAGATAGGCACGGACGTCGCCGGGCTGTTGACAACGGTGACGGGTGAGGAGCCAGTCACCACTTCACATCGGATCCCCTATCCCCTGGTCCGCGAGCAGGCGGCGATGGTGGGACTCCCACTCCGCACCGTGTCCCTCCCCGACCCCTGTCCCAACGAGACCTATGAGGAGCAGATGGCCCGTGCCACCAATGCCATGGCCACCAATGGAATCACCCATCTCGCCTACGGGGACCTCCATCTTGAGGACATCCGTGCCTATCGAGAGTCGGTCATGTCAGACTGGGAGGTCGATCCCCTCTTCCCCCTCTGGGGAACGAACACCCATGAGTTGGCGTCCAACATGGTCGACGCCGGTGTAGAGGCCACCATCGTCTGCGTCGATCCAAACCAACTCGATCCGGCTTTCTGTGGGAGACGCTGGACACCGAGCTCGCTCCCTGTCGATATCGACCCCCTCGGCGAAAACGGTGAGTTCCACACTTTCTGTCATTTCGGACCAGGCTTCGACCACGAGATCACGGCCACGGTCGAGGACACCTACGAAGACAACGGTCTGGTATGGGCGCGGCTGGTGTGACCCCTATAGGGTGACAGCCGCCAACTCTGCGAGCGGTGAACGGATGGAGCGCTCCAATACCGTGTGACCCAGGAGGGGGCTCTCACGGAATTTCTCTATGAGGGCTGCCATTCCGCCATACGGGGAAATGTATGGGTTGTCCACCTGTGAGAGGTCCCCACAGAACACCACCTTGGAATCTCGGCTCATCCTGGTCAGGATCACCTTCAGTGTCGACAGCTCAAGGTTCTGAGCCTCGTCGATGATCACGAACTCCTCGGTTATCGAGCGGCCCCGGAGATAGGTGATCGCCGCCATCTCCAACTCGTTGCGGTGGATCAGCTCCTCGATCGCTCCGGTAGCACCGTCCGGACCTGCGTCGGAGAACAGCGCGTAGAGGTTGTCGTGGACCGCCGCCATCCAGGGCGCCAGTTTCTCATCGAGGTCGCCCGGCAAATAACCCATCTCCTGGCGACCCACGGCCACCAGTGGTCGATATACCGAGACTCGGCGATAGCGCTGCTGTTCTACCACCTGCTCCAAGCCGGCTGCGAGGGCGAGGAACGTCTTGCCCGAACCCGCCATCCCCATGATCGACACCGCGGGGATGTCCGGATCGAGAAGGTGGTTGAGAGCGACAGTCTGACGAAGGTTCTTCGGTTCGGCGCCGAACGCCTTCACCGAGGTGTTGAGTCGCTCCACGATGATCTGCGGTTCGTGCTCCACCACCCGGGCGAGACCCGAGCGAGATTTCCCCGAGCGAAGGACCGCCACGTCGTTGGGATACATTCTCTCCTCCGATTCGAGTAAAACCTTTCCCTCCTCGAAAAGGGCGTCGATGGTCCCGGGGCTCACCATCATCTCGGTGACGCCCGAGTCGACGTCACTCTGGGAGGCGGTGTCGGCACGGTAATCCTGTACCTCGACACCGAGCTGTGCACCCTTGATCCGCAACGAGGCGTCCTTAGTGACGAGGATGGAGTCCATCCCACCATCGTCGAGATTGAGACACGTTGAGAGAATGCGGTGGTCGGGTGTTGCCGGATCCAGAACCTTGGGGAGACGGTCGGAGTAGATCCCATTGACCTCGATGCGCAGGGTGCCTCCACCCGCTAGATCGACCGGTGTGGAGAGACCTCCGTTGCGAGAGGCACCCAAGGTCTCCAGCAGTCTGATGGCGGTGCGGGCATTGGCGCCCACCTCATCCATCCTCGTCTTCTTGCGGTCGAGTTCCTCGATAACCACCAACGGAATGACGACACAATGTTCGTCGAAACGGGCCACCGCATGGGGATCGGCCAACAGTACGCAGGTGTCAAGGACATGGGTACGAGCCACCGGGGATGTCTCCTCGTCAGACAATGAAACCATCTTTACAGGTTCCGAATTACAACAGTGGCATTCAACACCTCCACCTGGTAATTGTCCCCCCGCCAACGGCGGGGGGAAGGTTCCTGCGAAGCAGGTAGGGGGCACAAAAGCCTCGGTGGTCGTGACCAGATGGTCTCGCCAATTCTCCCGAGATTTTTCTTCCGGATCGGGCAATTTCGCTCGGATTCTGTCACACCCTCCCCGTATGTTTACAAGCATGGACGATGTTCTAGTTGATATTCGGAACGATGACCGCACCGACCAAGCGTGTGGTGACATTCTCGGTTTCGACTTCTCAGAGATGACATCAGCGCAGTTGGAAACGGTCCTGATCGAAGCCGAAGCAGGAGTAGCCCGGCTCCGTCTCCTCCAAACCGCCGCCCTCCGCACCGCAGCGCAACGTCAGATCCCCACCGCAGACGGCTGCAAGAGTCTGTCGGAGTGGGCGGCGTCCCGCCTCGACGTCTCTTCCGATACCGCCAAGATGTTGTCCCGCCTTGCCAGAACGGACCTGATCGCAGAAGACGGAGACTCCACCGACCGTATCGTCGCTACCTCTCGGCTGGCCACATCAGGAGCCACCGAATCCGAGCTCGATGAATCTCGGGGCAAGGATATTTCTGGCGTAGGGCGGATGCGTCGTCATCGGGAACATGTCACTGCCACAGATGAGAGAGAAACCCACGAGGGAAGGTACGTTTCGATCCAGCCCAGCCTCGATGAGGGGACGTGGCGGATGCACGGTCTCCTCACTGGAACCGACGGCAAGATTGTTTCCGACACGCTCACCGAAAGAGCCGACGAGTTCGGTGCCCATCCCGACGGTCATCGTGACAACCGGGGCCAGCGCACCGCCGACGCCCTCACCGCCATCTGCACAGACCACCAAACCAACAACTCTGGCGGTGATAGTGGTGGTCCTCTCCTGGCGGTCCATCTCGATGCCAGAGAAGCCGCCCCCACCAACGGACAAGCCGGGGTGTGGGTGGAAGCCGGACCCCGAGTCGGCGTGAACGCGATCGAAGAGATCCTCTGTACCGGCACGATCGAGGTACTCGCCCACCAAGAAGACGGCACACCTCTCAAATACGGGACGAAGACCAAAGTCGTATCCCCCGAACTCCGCAGAGCAGTCCTCCAGCGCGACGGCCACACGTGTACCGCCGATGGCTGCGACAGCACCTACCGGCTGCAACCCCACCACATCATCCCCGGCAGTAGAGGTGGACCCACCGACCCTGAGAACCTAACGACCCAATGCTGGTTCCATCATCACTTGGTCATCCACGGACGGGGCATGAGAATCGACCCCGACTCACCCCCACACAGACGACGATACCTACCCCCTGACACTCGGAGCCGACCTCCACCGTAGGAACCACGACTGTTGCCGAGTGGCTCTACCGAGATGAGCCCCTTATCGTCGATCTCAATGGGGGGGACTATCCACCCTGTCTCTCAGAGCAGAGAAGAACGAGTCAATTGCATCCCCGGCGAATCTCCACAGGGAGGAGTGACCACTCTCACCACCAACCGACGCTCCATCATTTTCGGTCTCGATGTCCACCCTCATCCAAGGATGGCTGTCGAGCACCTTCTCCATGGTGGATGTCATCGCACCCAGAGATTCCGACATGCCGTGGACGATGATAGACACGCAACCGGTAATTTCCGTCGAAGGTGCAGTCAGGTCTGGAGAGATCCAAAAATCCCAGGGTGCTAGGCCGTTCGCCCCATCGGCATTATCCGTGGATGACCCATTTTCGCCCAAGACAAGAATGGTCCGCGACCCAACTTTGAGGGCAGAGTTGACTTTCTCCTCGGGCACAAAAACGGGATTGGTGTCGTTCGTGAATACTATGTCCGACCCGGGAGTCAACTCCGCCGTGGAGCGGTTGAAGAACACCTCATCGATTGCAACGGTTATGACGTGTAGGAGGTGAACCTCCGTGCCCACCCATTCGGGTTCCAGCTTCTCTATCGATTTCAATGTCCCCAAGAGAACGGCGACGTCCCAATAGGGGGAAGGCTTCGCCAGGTCCTCGAACCGGATGATCTCGCAATCGATGACCCCGGTGGGCCGCGCCAGCATGCTGAGAGCCCCGATATTCGAAGTCATCGACCGGATTTGTGCCCGAGGCTGCGCCTCAGTCACCTCCGCGGAAACAGCAGGGACCGCGACCGCGACCAAGACGGCTGAAACCCATGTGAGCGTTCTGCGCATGTCGCTCCTCGGAGGTCTTGTCCTCGATATGACGTTCTCGTCGACAAAGGGGTTCCCGATTTAGGCTTTGCAAAGGCGGAAACGGCATTCGTTGACACGTCCGGCTGTTAGCTTCCCCCTATGCTCGATCTTCTGCTCAGCGTGGTTGTCGTCTTCGTGTTCGCCTGGATTGCCCGGGCGCTGGTGGGTGCCCGTGAGCTGACCTGGGGTCGCACCATCCTTGCCGTCCTCATCGGCATCGGACTGGGTGACACCGCCGCAATTCTCTTGGTGACCCGCGATCTCGGCGAGATACCGGCTATAGGCCCTGAGTTCTATGTAATCGGGATGCCATTCCGTCTGGTGGCCACGATGGGCGCCATCGTCGTCCTCGAAGTTCTCTTCTCCCGGTCACGGAGACGGCGGGGTCTGACGATGCCTCGTCCGTTCCGAGCCCTCCGTCGGTTCATCGGAGTGGGCGCCAGGGCGTGGGAGGTATCCCGGATCGCCGCCCGCCATGGTTTGGGCCCACTGATCGGCCAAGGTCGAACGATCTCGCAATACTCCCCGGAAGATCTGGCACGACGCACCCGGCTGGCATTGGAGGAATGCGGTGGGATGTTTATCAAGTTGGGCCAACTTCTGGCAACGCGACCCGACCTTCTACCCCCGGAGGCAACACGGGAACTGGGCCGTCTTCACTCCTCGGCGGTGCCACTCGCCCCGGAGGAGGTCCAAGCAGTGGTCGAGGACGAGTTGGGCCGTCCCCTCGCACAGGTGTTCGGGGATTTCGACTGGGATCCGCTGGGGTCTGCTTCGATCGGACAAGCCCACTCCGCAACGCTGCACGACGGCTCTCCCGTAGTTGTCAAGGTTCGTCGTCCTGGCCTGGTTGATCAGGTTGAACGTGATCTGACCATCACGATGTGGATGGCTCGAAACGCCGAACGACGAACTGATTGGGGTGAGGCTTATGGTGTGGAGGGTCTCGCTGGCGAGTTTGCCGACGCACTGCGATCAGAGCTCGACTTTCGGGTCGAAGCGCGTCAGGTCTCGGAGATGGTAGAAGCCGTTGTGAACGATCCCGGGGTCCGGGTCCCCGCGGTAGTGGACTCGCTAACCACAGAGGGCCTGATGGTCATGGAACGCCTTCAAGGGTCGCCGTTGTCCGGCGTATCGGCTCTTCCCGACACCGAGGCCGCCCGCGAACTGGCCGACGCCCTCTGTGAGTCGCAGGTGCGGGCCATGTTGGAGGGACGCCGATTCCATGGGGACCCCCACCCCGGAAACATCATGCTGCTCGACGACGATTCAATCGGTCTCATCGACATGGGCATCACCGGTCGTCTCGACCGGTTCGAGCAAGCGGCTGTTTTTCAGATGCTGGTGGCATTGAAGCTGGAGCAACCGACCCTCCTCTATGAGTCGATGGTTTCGATCGGGGCGGTGAGACCGGGTCATGATCCCGACGAGATAGAAAGGGCCCTTGCTCAGTTCATGGCCTCCTATCTGGGACCACAGCTACCACCACCCCAGGCGCTCACAGACCTTCTCCGTCTCATCATGGAGCTTGGTCTGAGACTTCCACGTTCCGCCACCACGATGTTTCGTGCCCTTGCGACCCTTACCGGCACTCTGGAACACCTCAGCCCGGGGTATCCCCTGGTGGAGGTGGTCGCCGATCTCGGGGGGGCCCAGCTGCAACGCCGTTTCATGCCGGACTCGGCGTCCGAGTTCATCCAAC
>WHTL01000291.1 GCA_009377735.1 Acidimicrobiia bacterium | reverse complement strand
GAGCCAGACTCGTGGGAGGCGCATTACACCGTCTTTACAGTCGATGGCGATCGTGCCGTGGCTACCGGAACCAGTGAGTATTTCGAATCGGAGACCCGGGCCGCCGAGGTCTTCCACAACTGTTACCTCATGAGATTCGCCTCGGATGGCCGCTGTTCGGAGTTCAACGAGTACTACATGCTCGAGAAGTGACGTAGCTGCCAACTTTCTTGTATCAAAGTGACACCGCCCCACCTCTCTCATGAGGACGTCCGCGGCCCCGTGTGCGTCCACGCGAGCTGGTCGATTGGGAAAGGTGCTCCGATGCTCAGAACGAGGATAGTTATTGTCGTCCTGGCGCTACTCGTCGCTGGATGTGGCGGTGGTGGCGACACAACTGACACCAGCGATGCTGCCGCCGATGTTGATACAACGGCGGAGGCGGCGCCCACGACCACAGCCACAACGACAACCTCGTCCGATACGACCACAACAACAATCGCAACGACCACCACGTCCATCGTCACCACCACATCCACCGTCACCACCACCCCGGCCACAACTAGCGCTCCCTCGACCACATTGGCCCCGGACGCCTCGGGGAACTTCTGTAACAACGTGAACACCCTGCTCGTGACCAACGACCAGCTCCTCACCCAGCTTTACTCCGGCGACACGAGCAACATCGCCGACCTCCTTCAGAAACTGCCCGAACTGGCCGAGGCGGCCCGGCAGTCGGCACCGCCGGAAATGACCGATGATTTCGAGCTCATCGTCACGTACATCGCTGACGAGTTGGCGGCTACCGAAGATGTGGACCTCTCCGATGCCGAAGCCGTGGTCGACGCAATCAACGTCGAGATGGACGAGGCGACTACCCAGGCCTTCGCTGCGATGTTCACCCACGCAGAGACGAGTGTGGCTACTCCCGCGGTTTCGATCTCGAAGAACCCCCCGAGCCGCCCGACTGTGAGGTGCTCGACGCCGGCGTCGCCGCTGATGCCGCCGGGGTTGACATCGACATATCGGAATCCCGAGTTGGTGGCAGCTTCAGCCTGCCCGGGTTCGCCATCAAGGGATGTGGGTATGCCAGCGGTCAGATGGTCCTTTCGACCATCACCTACACCAACCTGGACACGATCGTGAGGGATTATCCCTCCAACATCGAGAACAACGGTGGCGACATCCTCGACACCGACCTCGGATCCCTCCCCGCCACCTCGTTGATCGCCCGCCAGAATGGCGTGGTAACGGTAACGGTGTTCGAGGCCGACACCCCCTTCGCCGTCGGCTTCGGCGGTGACGTGGCACCGGCCAAGGTGGTCGCCGCCGCCGAGGCACTCCTCAACAGCCAGAGCTAACCCAGCCTGGCCCCTTTCCCCCAACGAAACTCTCCCCCTCGAACGAGTGGGGAATGAAACGAGGCCTCGAAGAGAGCATGCCGCCTGTTGGTGGATCTGTCCGAGGCGCCTCCGGCAGTCTTTGGCGAGGTCCCTGATGAGACGGCTGGTGGTCTCGCGGTGGCTGTCACCACGATATTGGGTTGCAGGTATAACGTCGTTCGCCCCAATCCATCCAAGATGACCGTGATCAGCCTACTGACAGCCGCCTTACTGCGTAGGCGACCGGCCATTGCCAGCTCTCTACCTCTCCGCGGGAACGAGAGCGGGCTTGGCCTCCTCGAAGCCGATCGCGTGGTCGAGGGATGGTCTTCCCGGACCGAGCAGTAGTATCGCGAGGCGCCGAGGACGAGGAGGGCAACCCCGGCATTTGCCCGCGACACCGACACCCTCCGCAGCACGGCCGCCGTGGTCGTTCCAGCGAGTCCTTAGGTAGCTCCCTCGTATAGACCGAGCTGGTTCCCCTCGGTGTCCTGAAACACGGCGTACCAGCTGGTATCACTCATTGGCGTTCTTTCCAGGACCACCTCACCACCCGATTCCGTCACCTTGGCCAGCATGTCGTCGATTGAGTCAACTTCTACATAGTTCCGCATGGTTTGGAACCCCGAGTCACGCGGGGCGAACCCGCCACCACTGATCTCGTTTGGTCCCCGCCACATTGGATAGCCCTCTTGTCTGGGCATCTCGGCGATATCCCAACCGAAGACCGTGCCGTAGAAGCTCGTGGCGCGATCCATGTCATCGACCGGGATGTCGACATGCGTGACGATGTCACCGTGTGCCATTGCTACTCCTTGCTGGACAGACAACCCGAATGATATGCGGCGGCCCAACCGTAGGGTCGGCCTGGTGGAAACGGGCCACCACGACATCGGCCACTGCTCACTGGATCTCCGGTGCTGATGGGAGGATGGAGGACAGGATGGAGGATGCGGAGGCAACGACCAGCCCCAGCGAGGAGGTACATCAGCTCTACGACCGGTATCGGGATGAGCTATCCCTGACCCATCCGAACCGGGTAAAGCGACTGATTCTGATCGGCGGGGCACTGCTCTCCCCATGACAAGGGCAGCGATCCCCTTCCGGGTACTGGCCACCCCGGTACTAGGTGAAGCGATGAAACGGATGCCTGCCAGCCCCAAGTCGATTGCCACCTTTCAAGTTCATCGGCGAGGCGGAGACCCTCGACAGCAACCACATGGGCAAAGGTGACAGGTCCGTGTAAGTTGGCCCCGATGACGGACACCCTCACCGATTGGCTCCTCGACTCCGATCCTGCGTTGGCCTGGCAAGTGGAGAGGGATCTCCTCCGAGAACCGGCAGAAGTGTGGCAAGCGACACGTGCCCGGGTAGCAACCGAGGGATTCGGTGCTCGGCTGCTGGCACTGCAGGACCCAGACGGACAATGGGCCGGCGGCGCCTACTTCCCGGGGGACTTCGACTTCGAAGGTCCGGAGGCAGCGGAGGATGCCGGTCAACCGTGGACCGCTACCACGTGGGCGCTGAACATGCTCCGAGAGTGGGGTCTCGATGCGTCGGCGCTCGACGGCACCGCGGAGCTCCTCGCAGCGAACAGCCGCTGGGAGTACGACGACCTGCCGCACTGGGGTGGCGAGGTCGACTGCTGCATCAATGGCTACACCCTGGCGAACGGGGCCTGGCTCGGCGCCGACGTCTCCGGTTTGGTCGACTGGTTCGCCGACCACCAGATGGAGGAGGGGGGCTGGAACTGCGAGTGGGTCGGGGGCTCGGTCCGGTCGTCGGTACACTCGACCCTCAACACGCTCAACGGTCTGCTCTACTACGAGACCGCCACCGAAGTGTCGACCAGGGAGCTACGACGTGGCGGCGAGGAGTACCTATTGCAGCGCGGTCTGTATCGACGTGAGTCGACCGGTAAGCCGGTAGCGCCTTGGGTATTCAAGTTCTCCTACCCATTCCGGTGGTTCTACAACGTGCTGCACGCCGCCGAGTACTTCCGTGAGGCGTCCCTCCACGACGGAATCCCACCGGACCCGCGGATGGCCGACGCCATCAAACGGATCCGCCAGCAACAACAGCCAGACGGCACCTGGATCCAGGCGAGACGGCACCCGGGCCGGGTGTGGTTCGAAGTGGACGTGCTGGCCGGGGAGCCGTCGAAATGGCTCACATTCTCCGGGAGCCGTGTCCTCGACTGGTGGGACAGCGTCTAGCCGATCGGATTCGTCCAGTCCAAGCCGTCAAAGCGGGCGAAGTCGCGATCCGTGGTGTGAAGCCTCGCACCATGTTCAATGGCGAGCGCCGCCAGAGCCGCGTCAGTGACCAGGGGTCCGATGCACTGGCCATCCTCGATCAGGTGGCCCAGGATCTGCCAGTGTCGTTCCCCCGGTTCGAGCACAACGGTGTTCGGTCGCTCCAGCCACGCGGACGCTATGTCTGCCGCCTCTCTGGGGTTCAGAGGCTGCTCGAATACTTTCGAGTTCGTGGAGATCCTAAGAAAAGCCCAAAGCCCCAACCAGGTGAAGCCAACGAGCTGGCCACCAGAAAGGGCATCTTCCAACCATGCCTTGCTGGCCTCGTAATGGTCCGCACGCGGATGGTAGGCGTAGAGGAGTAGGTTGGCATCGGGGAGGATCACCTGTGCTGAGGGCCTTCGATACGTTCGACGACCTCCGCGATATTGTCCAGGTCGATACCTGCCCGCAACTCACCAAGGTCGCGGGCTTCAACCTTGAACGGCTCTGCTTCTTCGATCATCTCACGATGGGATAAGCCAGAGCGTATTGCTTCATTCACCACGGCCTTGAAGGACTTGCCCGACCGCCTCGCCTCGGTGCGCAGCTTCTCAGCGACATCATCTTCAAGTGTCAGAGTGGTACGCATCACTCTGATGTTACCCATTAGGCATCATAATGTCTAGAACGCATCGTCCGAATTACGAGTTGGACTATCACGACTCGACGAGGTAACGGTGCTGATGAGCTAGCGGGTCTCCCCCGCTCAGTGAGAAATGTCGGCTTGACGGTACTCGGGGTCCCCCGGTGCCGGTGGGTCTCCGCTCCCTCGGCACCGGGGTGAGTTGTCTCAGTCGCCGTGGACGGTGGCCCGTAGAAGCTTCATCGTGTCGGTTAGGTCCTTGTTGGACGACCCGAGGTCGGAAATGACACCTTCGGCTTCGAACAGGATGTCGCCGTAGGCCATGGTGTTGCCTCCGCCTATCGGGATATCGGCGTCCCATTCGACGGCACCACTGGCGTAGTGGAGCCATGCCACCAGCAACTCTGCAGTCGCCTGCTCCCTCTTGTTGTTGCCCTGGGCGGAGAGCACGGCATGGGCATCGGCCAGTGAAGTCTCCTCCTCGAAGACACTCGACGTCACCTCGATGATGTCGAGGTAGGCCTGGAGGGTGGCCGCGTCGAGGTCGACGTTGCCCTGTCCGGAGTACTGATGTTTCCACCATCCCTTGGAGCGGGCATCGTCGGCGTTGCCCACGACCACCTTGTCGAGTTCTTCGTCACCGGAGGTGCCACCGTCATCATCGGTGACACCGATCCCAATCAGATAGGCACCCGGGAGGGGGAAGGTCACCTCACCGGTGTCGGTGACGGCGAACGGATAGGTTCCCAAGGGGCTGGGGAACGGATCCGGGTTGAGGCCGTCGTTGAAGTAGGTGGTGGTCTCCCCGAAGCTCCAGTCGAAGGTGAGGTCGTCTGATCCGACGTCCTCACCGGTGGCGTCGTGGGCTTGTGGGTT
>WHTL01000243.1 GCA_009377735.1 Acidimicrobiia bacterium | reverse complement strand
GCCAACGAGTACTTCGTCGGGGCCATCAACCGGGTCGGAAACGAGCCGTATGGCGACAACGACTTCTATGGCACTTCCTACTTCGTCGACCCCCGCGGTCAGTTCGTCGGTGATGTGGCGTCCGACACCGACGAGGAGCTGGTTATCAGGGACCTGGACATGGACATGATCGACGACGTCCGCAAGCTGTGGGCCTTCTACCGGGACCGCCGCCCCGACAGCTACGAAAACCTGGTGTCTCCGTGAGCGGGGTATTCACGCCGACTTGCTCGGTCGTCACCGGCAGGTGTTGCCCTCTTGGATGGCCCTCTATTACGAGGAGCCGATCGCACTGGTGGATGGGAACGGGTTGTGGGTGACCGATGCCGAGGGGAACGAATATCTCGACTTCTTCGGTGGCATCCTCACCACGATGACCGGGTACAACGTTCCCGAGATCGTGGAGGCGATCAAGAGCCAGGCCGAGAAGATGGTCCACACGTCCACGCTGTATCTCATCGAGAACCAGATCGAACTGGCCGAGAAGATCGCAGACCTCTCTGGCATCCCCGATGCCAAGGTGTTCTTTACCAATTCGGGCACCGAGGCGAACGACGCCGCCCTGATGCTCGCCACCCAGTACCGTCGCTCCAACCAGGTCCTTGCGGTGCGGGGGAGTTACCACGGCAAGAGCCACTCCGCCGTCGCCATCACCGGGCAGCGCTCCTGGTCGGCGACATCCCTCTCACCCTTCGAGGTCACCTACGTTCACGGTGGATACAAGCTGCGCTCGCCGTTTGGGCATCTCGACGACGAGGCATTCACCAATGCCTGTGTCGACGACCTGAGCGATCTCCTGACAGTCGCCACCGCGGGTGACGTGGCCGCCATGATCGTGGAACCAATCCAGGGTGTCGGAGGATTCGTCACCCCGCCCGACGGGTTTTTCGGATCCATGAAGGAGGTACTCGACGAGGAAGGGATCCTGTTCATCGCAGACGAGGTGCAGACGGGTTGGGGCCGCACCGGCGATCACTTCTGGGGCTATCAGGCCCACGATGTCACCCCCGACATCCTCACCTTCGCCAAGGGTCTCGGCAACGGGTTGGCCATCGCCGGCGTTGTGGCCACCGCCGAGTTGATGGACTGTCTCGGGGCCAACTCGATCTCGACGTTCGGGGGTAACCCGCTGGCGACGGCGGGCGCTCTCGCCAATCTCGACTACCTGATCGAACACGACCTCCAGACCAACGCCTACAAGATGGGTGGGCGGCTCCGCGAGGGTCTTGACGCCCTGGCCGCCGAGTATCCCGAGGTGGTCGATGTGCGGGGCAAGGGGTTGATGCAGGGTGTGGAGTTCGCCAACCCTGGTGATCTGGCCCCCGATACCGCCATCACCGCCAAGGTCATGGAGGAGGCCCGCGCCGCCGGGCTTCTCATCGGGAAAGGAGGGCTCCACGGCAACACCCTGCGGATTGCCCCCGCCCTGACCATCGGTGAAGACGAGGTGACGGAGGGACTCGGGCGGCTCGGAACCGCACTCAAGAACGCAAAGCAGGAGTAGATATGACCCGCACACTCATCGAAAACGGCACCGTAATCACGGCCACCGACACCTTCGCGGCTGATGTGCTCGTGGACGGCGAGAAGGTGGCCGCGCTTCTCGCCCCCGGAACCTTCGATGGGGAGGTTGACCAGCGTCTCGACGCCTCGGGCAAGTATGTCGTTCCCGGCGGGATCGACGTCCATACCCATATGGAGCTTCCCTTCGGCGGGACCCATGCCTCCGACACCTTCGAAACGGGAACTCGTGCCGCTGCATGGGGCGGAACGACCTCCATAGTCGACTTCGCCGTGCAGTCCCAGGGTGAGAGTGCCATGGCCGGCCTCGAGGAGTGGATGGCGAAGGCAGAGGGCAACAGCGCCATCGACTATGGCTTCCATCTCATCCTCTCCGATGTCAACGAGCAGACCCTCAAGGAGATGGACACGGCAGTGGATAACGGCGTGACCACCTTCAAGATGTTCATGGCGTACCCCGGGGTGTTCTATTCCAACGACGGGCAGATCCTCCGTGCGATGCAGAAGGCAGGAGAGAACGGGTCGATGATCCAGATGCACGCCGAGAACGGCATCGCCATTGATGTGCTCGTGGAGCAGGCTCTGGCGCGGGGCGAGACCGACCCCATCCATCACGGTCGTACCAGACCATCGATCATGGAAGGGGAGGCGACACATCGAGCCATCAAGCTTGCCGAGCTCGCCGGGGCACCCCTCTACATCGTCCATCTCACTGCTGCCGAGGCCCTGGCAGAGGTGACGATGGCCCGTGACGAAGGCGCCAACGTCTTTGCAGAGACCTGTCCGCAGTACCTGTTCTTCGGCATGAACGAGTTGGGTAACGGGTTCGAAGGCGCCAAATTTGTATGCTCCCCACCGTTGCGGGACGAAGCGGAGTACCACCAGGAGATCCTGTGGACGGGACTCGCCACGGGCGACCTCCAGATCGTCTCCACCGACCATTGCCCGTTCTGTATGGACCCTTATGACGGGCTTCCCGCCCAGAAACGTCTTGGTGAAGGAGACTTCTCCAAGATCCCCAACGGGATGCCGGGCGTGGAGAATCGGATGGAGCTCATTTATCACGGCGCCGTTACCGAAGAGCGTCTCAGCCTCAACCGCTGGGTGGAGGTTTGCTCGACGACACCGGCCCGAATGTTTGGGATGTATCCCCGGAAGGGGACCATTTCCCCCGGGGCCGATGCCGACATCGTCATCTTCGACCCCGACACGCCCCACGTGATCTCAGCCGAGACCCACCACATGCGGGTTGATTACTCCGCATATGAGGGGATGGAGCTGGCCGGTTCCGTCGACACCGTCCTGAGTAGGGGGCGGGTGATCATCTCTGACGGGGATTACCACGGATCGGCTGGCGACGGCCAGTATGTGGAGCGTGGATTCAACGAACTACTGATCTAGAGGAGCCGACCATGAAGACAATCCAGCATTGGATCGCGGGCTCTAACGAGACCGCAACGCCCGAGCGGACCGCACCGGTGTACGACCCCGCGACAGGTGAGCAGACATCGGAAGTGGCGATGGGATCGGCGGCGGATGTCGATCGGGCGGTGACCGCTGCGAGCGAGGCGTTCGAGGAGTGGGGCGACGCTCCGGTGACCCGTCGTCAGCAGATCATGTTCGCCTTCAGGGAAATCCTCAATGAACGGCGCGACGAGATGGCGGCTGCGCTCACATCCGAGCACGGTAAGACCCTTCCCGACGCCAAAGGTGAGGTGCAGCGAGGGATCGAGGTGGTGGAGTTCGTTGCCAACATCGCCCACCTCCAGAAAGGGGAGTATTCCGACCAGGTCTCCACCGGTGTTGATACTTTCACCATCCGCCAGCCCTTGGGCGTAGTGGCGGGGATCACCCCGTTCAATTTCCCGGCGATGGTCCCAATGTGGATGTATCCGGTGGCGATCGCTGCGGGGAACACGTTCATCCTCAAACCCTCCGAGAAGGACCCTTCGGCGTCCCAGTTGGCGGCGGAATGGTTTGCCGAGGCTGGGCTCCCGGAAGGTGTTTTCAATGTCGTCCATGGCGACAAGGTGGCGGTCGATGCCATTTTGGAGCACCCCGACATCGCGGCGGTAAGTTTTGTGGGATCCACGCCCATCGCCCGTTACATCTACGAGGAGGGCACCCGTCACGGAAAGAGGATCCAGGCCCTGGGTGGTGCCAAGAACCACATGATCGTCCTACCCGATGCCGACATGGAGCTGGCGGCGGATGCCGCCGTCTCCGCCGGGTACGGATCGGCAGGAGAACGGTGCATGGCCATCTCCGTGGTGGTGACCGTGGGTGACGCCGCCGACGAGTTGCTACCCATGGTCGAGGAGCGGATCGCCAAACTTCGCACCGGACCGGGCAACGACCCCGATTCCGACATGGGTCCGCTGGTAACCGGGGACCACCGCGACCGGGTCGTCGGGTTCATCGAGAAGGGTGAGCAGGAAGGGGCGACGCTCCGGGTCGACGGCCGTGGCTTCACCTCGGACGGCAACGAGAAGGGGTTCTTCCTGGCGCCGACCCTGTTCGATGATGTCTCCACGGACATGGAGATCTACAAGAACGAGATCTTCGGTCCCGTGCTTTCGGTAATGCGTGCGGAGACGTTCCAGGACGCCATCGACGTCATCAACGCCAACCCCTATGGCAACGGGACCGCCATCTTCACCTGTGACGGTGGCGCCGCCCGTACCTTCCAGCGTGAGATCGAGGTGGGGATGGTCGGGGTCAACATTCCGATCCCCGTGCCCCTCTCGTTCTATAGCTTCGGTGGGTGGAAGGACTCCATCTTTGGCGGCCACCCCATCTATGGAACCGGCGGTGTCGAGTTCTACACCCGACCCAAGGTGATCATCTCCCGCTGGCCCGACCCCATGCACCGCGGAGTCGACCTCGGCTTTCCCCAGCACGGTTGAAGACAACTAGCAAGGAGATCAGATGATCAGCGAAGACCGGCTATCCAACGACACTGTGCGCGCCGTTGTTGGCGCCATCAACGCGGGAGATCGGGAGGCATTCGACACTCAGTTCGTCGACAAACCCACGATGTCCGATGACGGCACCGAGCGGGATTTCCGCGATTGGACCGACCGCGAGATCTTCTCCTCCAACGGCCGCATCGAGGTTGACAACCAGTCAGATGAAGGTCGGGCCTTGATCGCCAACTACCGCAACGACACCTATGGCGAGATGCGCACGTCGTGGGCCTTCCAGATCGACGATGAGGGCAAGGTCAGCCACATGGATGTGGGGCAGGCCTAACTGGGGGTGTGAGTGGAGAGGCTAGTGTCCTGTCCGGCAGATCATGCATGCATTTCAGCGGCCCTTTTCACCCCTGGCTGCGTCCTCCGCCTCGACGAACGGCCAGGTGCGCCTTCGTTGTGCGTCCTTGCCAGGACCGAAAATTGCTCGCCGAAATATCAAACGAACCTACCGGACAGAACACTAGGTCTCGGCACCGCGGCCGCAGATATCGCAAGTGCTCCGCCGTCGGTAGTGGTAGGCAAGGGTCGCAATCGCCAGGGCAACCCCCCATAGCGGCCATAGCAACTCAGGAGCGATTGCCGCCCAGTTGTCCCCTCCGATGAGGTTGGTGCCGGCGATGGTAAAGGTGCCCCCGATGGCGAGGCGGATGAACATCAACCCCGCCGAGGTGACGATTGCCGCCACGATGCTCGCGGGGATGGTTGCTGCTTTGGGAGGTACCCGTTTTTCGGCCAGGAATGGCACCCAGCGCGGAAAGACCTCTCCCCAGGGTCGGATGAGTCCCAGCGTGAGCACGGCTCCGACTACGGCCGCCGATGCCAGGGCGGCACCCGCAGCCCACATGCCGGTCTCCTGGCCCTCTCGCAGGAATTCGGTGCTGATCCCAAGAGGAATGCCGAGAGCCCAGGCGAATCGGGTGGCGGCGTAGAAGAGTGGGATGGCCACGGCTGCTCCAGTAGCCCACCCTCCCCACGATGCCATCGTCTCGGGAGCCCATCCGTCGCGTCCGTCTCGCCGACCACAGGCCACACAGGCAGACCCGCTTTGTCTCCAGTAGTAGACGGTTGCGCCCGCCCATACCAACCCACCGGCAACAAGGATGAACTGGTTGACGACCTCCCACGGATAGGCGTCGCCGAGGGAAAACGCGTCTGGCCAACCGAAAAGGGAACCGATCAGCAGTATGGGGGTGTAGGCGACGGTCATGAGGACCCGGTAGTCGGGGAGAAGCATGGTCAGCGTCAGCGCCAAGACGGTGGAGACACCGAGAAGGACCCATCGCAGCGTCCCGGTATGCCATCCGACGATCATGGCCCATGCAACGACGACACCGACCAGACCTACTACTGCTATGACGGGTCCCGTTCCCTCGGCGGTGGACTTGGCAAGAAGACTTAGCTCGGCACTGGGATCGCCGGCAGGTCCGTAGGGGAATCCGCTCCCTCCGTTTGCCCAAAAGAGCCCGAGAAGCCCATAGACCAAGGACCACACCAGGGCGAGAAGGGGCGCCCACCGCAGGATGGACGATGCCTTGCCGGACTCCGAGGAGTGGACCCTCGGTGTGGTTGCCAATTTGGTGGTCATGAGATCGTACCTCCGTGCTACCGTAT
>WHTL01000068.1 GCA_009377735.1 Acidimicrobiia bacterium | reverse complement strand
TTCTGGGAGGAGGTCTACATACTTTCGGGCGACTTGCACGACCTGACCTTGGACGAGGTGTTCACCGATGGGATGTATGCATGTCGTCCGCCCGGAATGGGACATGGTCCCTGGCGCTCGACCCAGGGTTGTGTGACCTTCGAGGTCCGTTATCCCTCCTACCAGAATATCGAGATGCCTAGTGCGGGACCTTCATACCTTGATGAGGTCCATGCACCGCCGGATGATGGTGAGACATGATGCCGATCAAGGGTGTGTGTGGGGGCATGAGCTCAGTGATCGGCATCCCTAGATGACCCTTCGTGTCGGGCTACCCGATCTCATTTCACCCTCCTATTTCCCGGCAATAGCCGCAGTAGAACTAGGGTTTTTCGAACGCGCCGGATTGGATGCCGAGATAGAGGTGGTCTTCCCCGTGTCACAGACCTATCAGGATCTGGCCGACGGGAGACTCCAGCTGGCTGCGGGCTCGGCGCATGCTGCTCTGTACCAGTTCGAGGAGTGGACAGGATGCCGTCTGGCGTGCGCCCTTTCCCAGAACATGTATTGGTTTCTCGTGGTTCGTCGGGACCTGAAGCCGGTAAGGGGAGACCTTGGGGTGGTGAAAGGTCTCCGAATAGCCGCGGCTCCCGGTCCCATCGATGGTTTGCGCCGGATGCTTCAGAAAGCCGGCGTCGACCCCGACAGGGATTTGAGCATCGTCCCGCCGCCGGGGTCGGGCTCCAGCATCTCGTTTGGAGTAACCGCGGCCAAGGCTCTCGAATCTGGAGCCGTCGACGGGTTTTGGGCCAACGGGATGGGGGCCCAGGTCGCTCTTGAGGGCGGCTATGGATCGGTTGTCGTCGATGCTCGACGGGACGACGATCCTCCCGGTGCAGCGGATTACACCTTTCCTGCGTTGGTCGCGACAGAGTCCATGATCGAAGATGCCCCGGATGTCGTCGAAAGAGCGGTCCACGCCGTGGTTGGCGCCCAGGATGCCCTCAAGGAGGACCCCGCTCGGGCCAGGACGGCAGCAAGCCACCATTTTCCATCGCAGGAGCTCGACCTGATCCTCTCTCTCATCGAGCGTGACTCTCCCTTCTACGACCCTGTGATCTCACCCCAGAAAGTCGAATCCATGAATCGGTTTGCCGGGGAGATCGGAATTCTCTCCGATGTTCATATCCCCTATGAGCGTGTCGTCGCCACTCGCTTCGAAGCGGCCTGGAGAGGCTGAGGTCCCTCGATCTCTGGGAGGAGCCACGAGCGACGACCGCCTTCTTGGTGGGTGGAGAGTGTGTCGTTGGTGTCCTGCCCCGATGGCGTTGGTGTCGGCGCCGTGATCCGTGCGGAATTCGGCTGGGTGGGCGAGGCGGAATCCGCAGATCGATAACGTTGGTCGCCGACACCACGCTCTAGTTCTGGCAACCCTCAACACCATGCATCGTCGGCAAGCACCCGTCCCCGTAATTGACGAGTGGATGGCTCGCGCATCCGGGACTTGCCCTATATGCAACTGGTATGCTGTACCTAGATTAGTTATCGACACGAGGAGACTGCTGTGGGAACCGATCACGAGGTGGTGATTGTCGGAGCTGGCATCGGTGGTCTCACTCTTGCCTTAAGCCTTCATCAGATTGGCGTCGAGACCCGGATCTTTGAGTCGGTCAGCGAGCTGCAGGAGGTCGGAGCGGGCATCAACCTGCTTCCTCACGCCGTGCGGGAGCTCGACGAGTTGGGGGTGACAGACGCTCTCGACGATGTCGGCATCCGCACTCAAGACGCGTCCTATTTCAATCAGTATGGACAGCGCATCTACACGGAGCCGGCGGGTCTCGCCGCAGGCTATCCGTGGCCCCAATACTCGATCCATCGGGCCGACCTTCAATCCGTGCTGCTTGAAACGGTGCATGAACGGCTGGGACCGGGCAGTGTCGTCACCGGCCACAAGTGCGTGGGAGTTGCAGAATCGTCCACTGGCGCCGGCGTCACCGCCGTGTTCGAGGACCCTGATGGCGAGCCTCTGGGATCGGTGAGCGGAAGAATCCTGGTCGGATGTGACGGGATCCACTCGGCGATTCGCAAGCAGTTCTACCCCGAGGAGGGCCCACCTGTCTATTCAGGGATCATGTTGTGGAGGGGCGTCACCCCTCACCAACGGTTTCTGAGTGGCGCTAACACAGCGCGTCTCGGGTGGATGGACTGCGGCAAGCTGACCATCTACCCGGTCAGGAACGACATCGACGAGGATGGGAATCAACTCGTCAACTGGGTCGCCTCGCTGCGGAGAGCGGAGTCGGCTAATTGGGAGTGGCACGGTGTCGGCGCCCTCGAGGAGTTCTTTGAACCGTTCTCGTCGTGGCACTTCGAATGGCTCGACGTTGCCGAGGTGCTGGCAAAGACCGACCCGATCCTGATCTTTCCGATGGTTGATCGTGATCCTGTGCCGACCTGGTCGTTTGGCCCAGTCACGATGTTGGGTGACGCGGCCCACCCGATGTACCCGAGAGGATCTAATGGTGCCGGGCAAGCGATTCTCGACGCTCGCTACTTGGCGGGATGCCTCAAGAGACAGGGCATCGTCGAGGAGGCCCTACAGGAATACGATCGGGAACGGGTTGCCGTTACCAGCGAAGTCGTCCTTATGGGGAGGCGCAACCCCCCCGACGCAATCCTGCGTGAGGTGTACGAGCGGACCGGGGGGGAGCCATTCGTCTCGATCGACGACGTGATCCCGCGGCGCGAGCTCGAACAGATCGCAGAGCGCTATCGCCAGGTAGCACGTTTCGACGTCGAGCACCTGCGTGCTCGCGAATCGTATGTGTAGACAGGCGAGCTGAAATTGAATGCTGCTCCCGGGCTCCTGGTGCCTCCGCTCACGCCATTCATCGACGGCGGGAAGATAGACCATCCTGCTCTCCAGCGCGAGATCTCCTACATCCTGGAGCACTGCATCCCGCAGATGATCGTGGCCGCAGGGGTCGAGGCCCAGGAATACCAGTGCTTGTCTCCGGAGGGGCGGAAGGAGCTGATCAGGGCAACTATCGAATACGTGGATGGACGGTGCCCGGTGGCGGTGGGTGTCTCTCATCCATCCGTGGACGCTGCACTCGCCTTGGCGGAGCTGGCCTCGGGCGCGGGTGCGGATGCGCTCCAGGTATTGGCTCCTCGCACACCCTCAGGAGGCGAGCCGGCCCTCAGCACTCTGCTGACGTACTTCGGCAGGATCGAGGCCGAGGTGACGCTGCCGATCGTGCTCTACCTGAACCCGGGCCCGGGGGCCGATGTGGCGGACAGGGACACCATCGAACTCTGCTCGTTAGAGGGAGTGGGGCTGGTCAAGGAGAGTTCGCGCAACATGACCAGGATCGGGTTACTGATCGCCGAGATCGAACAGACGGGTCTTGCCCATTACTACACGACCATGCAGGTCCTTCTACCATCTCTGCTCCTCGGTGGCTCAGGAGCCGCCATGCCACCTCCGGCTGCCGAGCTCGGAGCCAAGACCATCGCCGCGTTCCAAAAGGGTGCCTACGAGGAAGCCGGCAGACTTCAGCGGCAGTTTCAGCGTTTTCCCGCTCTGTGGATGAAGCACGGGCTTGCCGCAGTGCTCAAGGAAGCGATGTCCTGCCTGGGACGAAGTGTTGGTGATCCCTGTAGCCCGGTTCTCGGATGGAATACGGAGGAGTCGCTGGCCCTTTGCGCCGAACTGGATCGATTGGATCTGACGAAAGGTGAGAACAATGATTGAAATGAAGCGCCTCGATCTCGATGATGCGCGAGTTCTGATCGAGGCAGCAGCGGCCAAGGCCGGTGATATCGAGGTTCCGATGTGCATCGCTGTGGCCGACGAGTCCGGCAATTTGATTACTTTCGATCGAATGGATGGCGCAAAGATAAGCAGCATCTCGATAGCCATCGACAAGGCTTTTACCGCAGCTGCCGCTCGCAATCGTACGGAGTTCTACAACCAGCTTTGTGTTCCAGGAGAGCCGACGTTCGGAATTCACAGCACCAACGATGGACGGTTCTCGGTGATTGGAGGAGGTGTCCCGGTGGTTTTCGACGATGTTGTGGTGGGCGGAGTCGGTGTGAGTGCCGGGACGGCTGAACAGGACGTCGTCTGCGCCGAGGCCGCTGTAAGCCACTTCTACGCCACTTCAGGAGCAGCTGCCCCCGGCGACGGTTAGTCGATGACCACCCCTGCTTCTCAAAGGAGGATGGGCCTGCAGTAGCCGTAGCTGCAAGAGTCGGTTCCGACGAACGCTCGAACGTCAGATGTGAATCAGTAAACGACTTCGACTCCCCACGACCTCTACGGACACCCATCCCTCGAGAGAGGTGGTGATGCTTCCCTCGGCCGTATTGGAACGGAGAGACGATCTTGACGGCTTCTTGGGGCATGTGTCGACAGCATCTGCAATCCGGCGAGCGCATCCCCAATGGCCAACGCCCCTGCTCAACCATCTTGCTGAGCTCGGGTCCCGGCACAGCGGGACCGAAACGGCAGGTCTCAGGAGGCCCCATGAGCGAGCCGACAACAAGGAGACGGCAAAATTAAATTTAGTTGACAGACGTGAGTTACTTGTGTCATGCTTGTCTTATCCCCGAGAACATAGGAGCATCGGCAGATCGAACCCAAGCCGAGCTTCTAGAAGAAAGCATCTTGTCGATGAAACGGAGGAGATGACATGGCGAAGAAGCTGAGCGATTTCATTGATCTGGCCGCTGATTCGCAAAGCAAGAGTAAGGATCTTCGCACTTTCCTTCGTCAGTTGGTAGAACATGACCGCGATCAGTTGCTAGTCGTGGATCGCGAGGTAGATCCTGTGTTCGAGGCGACATCAATCGTGGACCGGATTCGCTCCGATTCTGCCACCTATCCCAAGTATCCAGCAGTCTTGTTCACAAACATCAAGGGGAGTGATATCCCGTGCCTGATCAATCTACACGGGGAGTACGAGAGGCTCGCTCTCAGTCTGGACACAGACCTCCAAGGGATGGTCGAGGAGTTCGGCCGAAGAGAGGCGGAGCAGCTCCCCACAAAAGAGGTGTCACCTAGCGAGGCACCGGTGAAGGAAGTGGTTCTGAAGGGATCTGATGCCAAGCTCAGCCTTCTTCCCATCCTGAAACACAACGAGCTCGATGGCGGCAAGTACGTGACCTCCGCTATTTCGATCACCAAAGATCCGTCGAGTGGTCGCGTCAACGCGGGCATTTTCCGTGCACAGCTCCATGGTGAGCAAGAGGTCAATTTGATGTTCGGGCCGTACCAGACGACGGCACACATATTCCGTGAGCACGCTGATCGAGGCAAGAAGATGGAAGTCGCCATGGTCCTGGGTCATCACCCGGGGATGTTGCTCGCGGGGACGACCAATCCGCCGGGCGTGGGCGGCGAACTCGAAGTAGCCGGGAGCCTTATGGGCGACTCACTCGAAGTTGTTCCCGCGGAGACAGTGGATTTGATGGTTCCTGCCGGAGCCGAGATCGTCATCGAGGGCGTTGTCGATACCGACCCCAGCACGTTCAAAGACGAGGGCCCCTTCGGCGAGTATCCCCTTTATTACACCGGAACGGGCCCGCAGCCGGTAGTGAAAGTCCAGGCGATCACCATGCGGCGCAAGCCGGTCTACGTGGGACTCTTCAACGCCAGCCCCGAGCATCTAGCCCTTGGTGGTCTTGCCAGAACCGGGTTTGTCCTCAGCAGAGTGCGCGATGTCGTACCCAATGTGGCAAATGTCCATCTTCCATTGTCGGGCACAGCTCGTATGCACGCCTACATATCTATGCGCAAGATCGCGGACGGTGAGCCTCATCTCGCGGCATTCAACCTCTTCGCCTATAACCAGGCGACTAAGCATATATGGGTGGTCGACGAGGACATCGACGTCACGAACGAGGCTGAGGTGATGTGGGCATTTGCCACTCGGTTCCAGGCTGACAAGGACATGGTGGTCATCAACAACTCCATCGGGGGATGGCTCAATCCGCCCACATACGGGTATCAGCGCGACAAGAAGGGCAGCCTCGAGACGAAGCTGATATTCGATTGTACTCGTCCTCTCGGCATGGACCGTGAGTTCCCCACCCCGGCCGGTGTTCCCGCGGAAGTCAAGGAGCGGATGAATCCTGATGACTACGTCCGATCTCTCAGTGACGCCGAGTACGAGTTGTTCACGGAGGAATAGTCCTGGTGACCCAGACTCAGCCGATCCCCCAAGAGTTTCAGTGGCGTGACTTGCGCGAGTGGTTGGAGGCGGTCGAGGCGATCGGGGAGCTCCGGCATGTCAAGGGGGCAACGTCGGAAGCCGAGATAGGCGCGATCACCGAGATGCTCGAACAACGTGAGGACTCGCCCGCAGCGTTGTTCGAATCCATTCCAGGGTTCGATGACGATTACCGAGTGCTCTCCAATTCCATGGGCACTCGCACCCGTCAGGCGATAACACTTGGATTGGATCCGGCGACCGCCACGCATCTCAACATGTTGTCTTATTGGCGGGAAATGATGCGCAGCTTCTCCCCCATAGAGCCGGTCGTCTTAACGGGAGGATCCATTCAGGAGAACATATTGAGCGGCGACCAAGTCGACCTCGGATTGTTCCCTGCACCTATCTGGCACCCCAAGGATGGTGGCCGTTACATAGGCACGGCGAGCCTGAACATCGTCCGAGATCCCGAAACTGGGATCATCAACGTAGGTAGCTATCGAAATCAGATCTTCGACAGGAACAGTCTCGGCATCCGAGTGGCTCCACCTCATCATGGAGGGATAATCAAAGAGAAATGGACGGAGCGAGGGGAGCCATGTCCCATAGTCATCGTCGTGGGACACGACCCCCTTCTCTTCATGGCAGCCTGTGTCGAGGGGCCACAGCTCGGCGAGAGTGAGCTCGCGTGGGCAGGCGGCGTTAGCGGTAAACCGATCGAGGTCATTGAAGGGGAAGTCACTGGGCTACCTATTCCTGCTAACGCCGAGATTGCTCTGGAGGGGTTCATCACCACCGATGAGTTCCAGAAAGAGGGGCCTTACGGCGAGTGGACCGGCTACTACCAGGATGGTTACCAGAACGAGAGGGTGGTCAGAGTCCACAAGATCTACCACCGTAGCGATCCGATAATCCTTGGCTGCCCACAAGGTAAGCCCCCCCATGAAGACAACCGTTTTCTCGCCTACCTGCGTTCCGGCATGATTTGGGATCAGTTGGAGAAGGCAGGTGTGCCTGGAATCGTGGACGTCTGGTCGCCTCCCGAGGGGGCCAACCGGCTGATGACCGTAGTGGCGATCGAGTCCCAATATGCGGGCCATGGCAAGCAAGCCGGCTTGATTGCCTCACAATGCGCCGCTGCGGTCGAAGTGAATCGGCTGACCGTGGTCGTCGATGCAGGGGTGAACGTGACAAGCCTCCAAGATGTTATGTGGGCGATGCTGACCCGCTCAGATCCGGATCGTGACCTCGAGGTGGTCTCTGGGACGAAGGGTGCGCGCTTGGATATGGCGATGGGTCCAGGCGAGCGCGAACTCAAGGTCAACTCAAGAATGATCATAGATGCCACCACACCGTTCCATTGGAAGGACCACCCCGAAGCAGGGGAGCCCATCGCTTCGATCGAGAGAACCCAGTCAACCAAGGAAAAGTGGGAATGGCTACTCGACTGAACCAGGCTTCTGACCCGCGCGGCCATGGGATCCAACACGTTGTCCCCGGTCACGATCTCTGATCGGCCAGTGTCGACCTCCGCCCCAAACCGCAGTGTACCCATGTTGGATGCACATGCGCGGGTGGTGGGCAGAGTCGGATACACCGAGGAGTTCTCGGTTCCCGGCATGCTCCACGCACGGATTCTGCGGAGTCCCTATGCCCATGCACGAATCAACGCGATCGACGCCAGCCGCGCCGAAGCGCTAGATGGTGTTTCGGTAGTGCTCACGCGTGATGACTTGGTCGACGCGGGTTTGGGTATGCGATATGGACCGTACCTACGTGACCGTTCGGTGGTTGCCACCGAAAAGACACGTTTCGTTGGAGATCCTGTCGCGGCCGTGGCCGCGATCAACGAAGAGGTGGCCGGCGAGGCGATCGAGTTGATAGACGTGGGCTATGAGGAGCTCAAGCCGGTTTTCGACCCGGTTGTGGCCCTCGACCCCGATGCACCACTCGTACACGAGGGGCCTCGAGACATCGTCCCCGACCGCCACGATCTCGTCGCAAGGTCGAAGGAAGGCACCAACATCGTCAACCTCTTCACCCAGCGCAGAGGAGACATAGAGGACGGGTTCGCAGAAGCAGACGTCATCGTGGAGGATGTCTATACGAGTCCACCAGTCGAGCACGTGCCGCTTGAGTCGCACAACTGCATCGTGGATGTACGAAATGACCGGATAACCATCTGGTCGTCGACCCAGAGTCCCTTTCTCGTGCAACAGCAGATCGCCCATATCTTCGGGTTGCCGTCTTCCGATGTGCGGGTGATCGTGTTCACACTGGGAGGAGGTTATGGCAACAAGCTGAATGCACAGTTGGAGCCAATAGCGGCACTGCTCTCTTGGAAGGCACGCCAAGCCGTGCGATTGGCTGTAAAGCGGGAGGAGAGCTTCCTCGTCAACGTTCAGCACGGGATCACAGTGAGGATCCGGACCGGAGCCAAGTCCGACGGCAGGCTCACTGCTCACGAAGCCACCTGCTATTACAACTGCGGGGCGTACGCCAATGAGTCGCCCAATCTGATTACCCGCGGATACGCTGCAACTGGCCCGTATCGCGTTCCAAATCTGAAGACCGACTCCTATGGGGTCTACACAAACCTGGTACCGGCCGGAGCCTTCAGAGGATTTGGGATCACGCAGGTCGCTTGGCCCCATGAACGGCAAATGGATCTTTTGGCAGATGCCTTAGACATGGACCCTCTGGAGCTCCGCTCGAAGAATGTGCTCGGCGAGGGGGAGCCATTCACGACGGGGGAGCCCTTTCCCGAGAGTCATTATCCAGAGCTCTTGGATGAGGTGGCGCGGCGGGTCGGATGGGCCGACGGTCCCCTTGTAGTCGCGGACGGACACAGGATTCGCGCCAAGAGTGTGGTTTCCATCGTAAAAGGGGGATCAGCGATGCCTTCGACAGCGATGGTGAAGCTCAATGGAGATGGCAGCGGCAGCCTCAACTTGGTCGTGGGTAGTGTCGAGATGGGCCAAGGGGTCCAGACGGCTCTGGCTCAGATCGCGGCGGAGGAAGCCGGACTGCCGATCGAGAGTGTCCGAGTGTCCGAACCGGACACGATGCTCACCCCTTATGACCACTTCACTGCGGCGAGCCGGACGACCTTTGTCATGGGCAATGCGGTACAGCGAGGTGTGCAGGAGGTCAAGCGCCAGCTGATCGACTTCACCTCCGAGCTTCTCGAGGTCGCCTCGGAGGACCTCGTGGTGACAAACGGGCAAGTCGAGGTGGTGGGAGATCCAGGCCAATCGTTGTCATTTGGCGAGGTGGTCCGTAAGGCGCGTCGAGGGAACATCATCGGTCATGGCTTCTTCGGTCCGACGACGCATCTCGACTTGGAAACCGGGCAGGGCAAGGGTTCCACGCAGTGGCATCCCGCCGCTGTCTCCTGTGAGGTCGAGGTGGATGTCGAGACGGGCAAATACGAAGTCATCCAGCTTCATGCCGCCGTCTACGTGGGTCGTATGATCAATCCCCGGTTCTGTGAACTGCAGGTCGAAGGCAGCATCCTATTTGGTTTGGGCCAGGCTTTGTTCGAAGAGTTGGACTTCGACGGCGACGGGCGACCGACGAACCTGAATCTCTCGGACTACATGATCCCGTCCTTCCTGGATATGCCGAGGCAGATGTCTGTATTCGTACTCGAGACCCCCGATGCAAAAGAGGTCCACGGCATCGGAGAGACAGCCGTCCCGCCGATTCGGCCCGCGATAGGGAACGCGGTAAGTCGTGCCATTGGGATACCCATCCGGGATTTGCCGATCACGCCGGAACGGGTACTTCTCGCGCTGGAGGAGCGCAGGCAGCGAGAGCGATCTCCAGTGATAGCCGGGGAAGGTAGGAGTTCGAGGTGACCGACCTTGAGATTCATCAGCCAGACACCCTGGATGAGGCACTCGAGCTTCTCTCTCGACTGGGGGAGGACGTCAAGGTCATTGCAGGCGGCACGGCAATGGTCCTGATGCTGAAAACCGGGTTGATTGCCCCGGAGTCCATGGTCAGCCTCGCTCGTATCGAGGGCCTCGATGGAATAGAGCACGAGCAGGGAGACGGTCTCACAATTGGTGCCCTGGCCACGCTTCGCGATGGTGAGATGTCCCCCCTGGTCAGGAGGGTCAATCCCGTGCTGGCCAAGACGCTGGGGACCGTGGCAAATGTGCGTGTGCGCAATGCGGCAACTCTCGGCGGCAACCTTGCCGAGGCCGACTATGCGTCAGATCCCCCAGCCACGCTGCTCGCAATGCGAGCTGTGGTGGTAGC
The DNA here is from genome assembly GCA_009377735.1 of Acidimicrobiia bacterium. Lineage (GTDB taxonomy): Bacteria > Actinomycetota > Acidimicrobiia > Spongiisociales > ZC4RG35 > WHTL01. The sequence goes on along the minus strand of WHTL01000068.1, from coordinate 3,639 downwards.
CAGGAGTGTGAGGGGAGAGCGTGAGATACCACTCACCGATTTCTTCCGAGATTTCTATGAGACGGCCCTAGAGCCGGATGAGATCATTACACAAGTCCGGGTTCCGGAGTTGTCGGAGACGACACGCTGCGCATATTTGAAGTACGTGACCAGGTCTTCGGAAGATCGACCGTGTGTCGGTGTGTCGACTGTCGTCGAGATGGCGGGAGACGACGACGGCACCTGTCAGGATCTGCGTGTTGTCGTTGGTGCGGTGGCGGCCACTCCACAAGAGGTTCCCTCGGCTGAGGCGCTCGCAACGGGGAAGCGACTAGACGAAGAGCTGATCAATGACATCGCGGAGGCGTACGGCAGCGCGATAGACCCCCTAGACGATTTGCGTGGGTCGAAGTGGTATCGGCAGAGAGTGATTAGCGTCTTCGTCCGTCGATCGATCGAGACAGCGCTCCGAGAGAGTCGAGAGGAGCCGGCATGACGTCACCAGTGGGTCAGTCGGTCTCGGTCATCGACGCGGCGTCGCGCGTGACCGGCAAAATCGACTATGTTCTGGATCTGGAGCTGCCGGGCATGGCGTTCGGGCGCATCCACCGGAGTCCTCACCCGCACGCCCGGATCGTTTCGATCGACACATCGCGGGCAGAGTCTCTGCGAGGTGTCTACACCGTCCTGACGGCCGAAAAGTTGGTCCCGTCGTCCCAGAAGTACGGTCGCTTCTTCCTCGACCAACAAATCCTCGCCGACGATCGGGTTCGGTATATTGGAGAGCCTGTGGCCGCGGTCGCGGCCGCCTCGGAGGAGATAGCGGCCGGAGCCGTCGAATTGATCGATGTCGAGTATGAGATACTCCCGGCCGTCTTCACGATCGAAGAGGCACTGACCGCCGAGGCGCCACTTCTTCATGATCCAAGGCCTACGCTGCGCGACGACGTCACCGACATGATCGCTTCTCCGACCGCTGCGAGCAACCTGTGTAGCTACTTCAGGGTTCGGCACGGCTCGGTGGATCAAGGGTTCGAGCAATCTGACTTCGTATTCACTGATACGTTTAGCACACCGGCCGTGCAGCACGTCCCGCTCGAGGTTCACGTGGCGGTGGCCGACTATGACGACAGGCTGACCATTTGGAGCTCGACACAGATGCCACACGCCATTCGGGCGCAAATGGCCGAACTGACCGGTCTCCCCCTATCAAGGGTCCGGGTTCTCACTACGAATCTGGGAGGTGGTTTTGGCGCCAAGGGAAGTCTCCGCCTGGAGCCGATCGCCAGCATGCTCTCCCGCGCGTCACAGCGTCCGGTGAAGATCGCTCTGGAGCGAGACGAAGACTTCGTGACGGTGACCAAGCATGCGTCCACCGTCACCATCAAGTCAGGTGTCGCGAGTAACGGTCAGCTCCTGGCTCGGGAAGTTTCCGCTTTTTACAACACCGGTGCCTACGCGGATGTGGGGCCGATGGTGGCCCGGAACGCTGGGACCGCCATAGTAGGTCCCTATCGAATTCCACATGTCAATGTGGACTCGTACTCGGTGTGGACAAATCTCGTTCCGGCCGGGGCGTTCCGGGGATTCGGTGCCGCACAGGGCGGGTGGGCGTACGAGCGGCACACCGACATGATCGCCGAGCGGATTGGGATGGACCCGGTCGAGTTTCGTCGTATGAACCTTCTCAAGGATGGCGACGTCTACGTCACCGGTGAGACGGTGGCCGACATGCATTTCGATGAGCTGCTGGACGAAGTCGTGGAGTCCCTGCCATCCCCGGAGTCGAGCGCGGGCCAGGAACTCGACGAAATCATCCGACGGGGCCGGGCCTTCGCTACCACCATGAAGGCAACGATCACACCGTCCACATCGACCGCTGGGCTCATCCTCAATGAGGACGGAAGCCTCAATGTCCTCACCAGCAGCGTTGACCTGGGCCAGGGCGTCAAGACAGTCCTGGCGCAGATAGCTGCGGAATCCCTCGAGATCCCGTACGAGTCGGTCCGGGTCTCCCAGCCCGACACCGATCTGACGCCATATGACCAGCAGACAAACTCAAGCCGGTCGACCTTCTCGATGGGTAACGCGGTGATGAGAGCTGCGGAGGACGTGAAGGCGCAGCTCTTGGAGATGGCAGCCGACCTGTTGGAGGCGTCGGTCGACGATCTTCAGATACATCAAGGAGGAGTTGCGGTGCGTGGGGCGCCTACCGAGAGAGCTGGCTACGGCGAGCTGCTTAGAGCGCGGCAACTAGGAAACGTCCAGGGGGCCGGGTCATTCGTTACTGAGGGGGGCGTCGATCCCAATACGGGCCAGGGCGTCGCTTCTGTGCACTGGCACCATGGCGCGGTCGCCTGTGAGGTCGAGGTCGACGTGGAGACGGGAAAGACCGATGTCGTAGGGATCTCAGCCGCTGTGTTTGCCGGAAAAGTCATCAACCCGCGGCTCGCCGAGCTGCAGGTGGAAGGAAGCGTCCTTTTTGGCTTAGGGCAGGCTCTCTTCGAGGAGGTTGTCTATGAACATGGCCAGGTCTTAAACGCCAACCTGTCTGATTACATGATCCCGTCTTTCGAGGACATGCCCGGGCGTTTCCAGGTGTCCCTCCTGGAAGAGGAGGGACATGGTGAGATCCATGGCATTGGAGAGACGGCGTTACCACCGGTGAGTCCAGCGATCGCAAACGCGATTTACGACGCGGTAGGCGTCCAGATAGGCGATCTGCCATTAACGGCCGAGAGTGTTCTTCGCCAGCTTGAGAGTCTGCCTCCAGCTTCTGAGACGGTGGTGCCCTCGCTGTCGGGTGAGCCGATGGAGGTGGGGTAGTGAAGCAGTTTGATAGGTCTCAAGATCAAGAGACGTCCCCATTCGGTATCGACGAGGAGGCATTGAAGTGAGGCGAGACGTCGAGTTGAGGGTCAATGACAGGCAACTGCTCCTTGACATAGACACAAGGCACACGCTTCTGGAAGTTTTGCGTAATCAATTGAAGATGTTTGGAACTCGTGAGGCATGTGGTATCGGAATGTGCGGTGCCTGCACCGTTCTGATCGATGGTAAACCCATAAGTTCATGCCTCCTTCTCGCGGTTCTGGCTGAGGGTCATGAGTTGGCGACCATCGAAGGATTGGCTGTCGACGGCCACTTGCATCCCATTCAGCAGGCGTTCATTGATAAGAGCGCCTTTCAATGCTCATACTGCACGCCTGGGTTCATTCTGAGTGTGAAGGCCCTGTTGGAGGAGAATCCACAGCCGAGTTCTGACGACATCCGGGAGTATCTCGCTGGAAACCTGTGTCGTTGTGGGAGCTATGTGAAGATCGAGGAAGCAGTGGTAGAGGCTGCAGCAATCCTATCTGAATTGACATCAACAACACAGGAGGGGGCACCCACAAGCCAAGAAAAGAGCAACCCATCTCCATGAACGGGGAGCTGCGAGGAGGAGGAACATGGATGGAGCCTAATTTGATTACAAAAGAGAACCTAAACAGGAGGACAACTGTGACGAAACAATCAAGAGGGATCGCAGGTTCAATGAGGTGGTTGACAGCACTTCTCGTCGTTGCCTTGTTCTTGGCGGCGTGTGGAACGGAGGGCGGCGACACGACCACAACTGCGGCAGAAGCCCCGGACACCACAAATGCGGCAGAAGCCTCTCAT
>WHTL01000440.1 GCA_009377735.1 Acidimicrobiia bacterium | reverse complement strand
TCGGCTTCACCCCGCTCGATCCTGTCCTTCTTCAACCAGTTCCCGAGCGTCCCCGGGTTGATACCAAGGTCATCGGCGACCCGAGCGATCGGTTTGCCCGTCTCCTTCACAATCCGGACAGCTCCCTCGCGGAACTCCGGGTCATACTTTCTCCGTGTCTCTGACATAGCTCCTCCTTATAGAGCATGTCTCCACGGTTTCAGGGGAACCCCGGGGACCCGGTCGACATGATGGGGGATTGGGTAGCCGGTGTGGGCCGTTCGTTCTACCAAGGACCTCCGGCGGATGACCACGGCCACGGGGTGAGGGGTGGTGTCGCCGGTTCGGGGTCAGATTCGAGGAGAAACTCTTCCAGCTCGGCGAGTCGGTCGGTGTTGATCATGTCCACCCCGGCTGCGACCAACTCCCCCCATAGATCCTCCCGCTCTGGTGTGTTCCAGAAGCGGACCCGTCTCCCCGCCTCGTGCGCGGAAGCGACGATCTCACTCAGCTCGTCCTGTTCATCGGTGGGCGTCTCCCCAGTACCAGACCATGAGAACACTTCTGTCCAGTTGTGGCTGATGAGAGGGACTCGACCCGACACGGGAGTATCCAGATTGTCGAGACGTCCGTCGTAGGCGGCATGTAGGGAGGCATCCACTTCCAGTAGAGTCTCGGAGCGGTTACCCGAGACCACGACCGTCACCGCACCAATCTCCACCCCATGGGGACCAAAAGTGGTCACCAGGTTCTCGTATTCGGCGAGCTGATCCTCCAGCGCCTCAAAGGTGGGGTCGGCATCCGACTTGACATCCACCAGAAGCGTCATCGTGTCGGGACCTTCGGGGAAGATCACTCCGTCTCGTTGCGAGGCGAGCTCCGAAAGAGGGTCCAGGTACAAACTCCGTAGGGTTCGATCAGGGGTGGTCTCAGCGTTGTCGTGGGCAACCAGCAGATCCCCATCGGAGAGCCAGACATCGGCCTCAACGCTGGTGAACCCGTGACTGAGGGCGTCCAACAGTGGTCGCTCATGTTCGTAGTCGTTATGGGCATGCGCCCGGGCGAGACCCATCGTCGCCGGTGGTGCCGACTCGGTGGTAGTCGCGGTGGAGCACCCGGAGATGACGAGCAGCAGCGACAGCGCGAGGCACAGAGCGTGGGGGATGCTGATCGGCCTTCGCGAGATGCCCATTTCTTTAGAATAGAACGTGCGAGCGATACACTTCGATCTTGCGCTCCGGTGCCTCCACCCGCATCATCGCCCACCGCGGTGTCTCGGCTGTCGAAGCCGAGAACACGATGAGGGCATTCCACACCGCGGCCAGTCACGGCGCCGACATGGTCGAAGCCGACATCCATCTCAGTTCCGACGGTCATCCGGTAGTGCACCATGACTCCTCGTTGCTGCACGGTGACGATGAAGTGCCGCTGGCCTCCCTGGATCGCGATACGTTGACGGGACTCCAACCCGAAACATCCATTCCGACGCTTCACGAACTGCTCTCGTGGGCCCAGGACAAGGTGAGTGTCTATCTCGATCTCAAGGCACCCGGAGCCGGCACAGCAGCGATGAGCCTGGTCAAGACCTTCGACATGACCAATCAGGTAATAGCTGGCTCCTTTGATCCGAACCTGATCGCCGAAAGCCGCGACGCACTGCCCGAGGTGGAAACGTCGATCCTGGTCGGGTTACCCCAGCCAGGCGAGATGCTGGAGCTCGCCAACGATATCGGGACCGATTACGCCCATCCCTGCTGGGAGAACGCCCACTCCACGCCGTCGCATCTCCTAGGCGGAGACTTTCTCGAAGACGCCCGTCGGAGCGGAGTCGGGATCGTCACCTGGCAGGAGGACCGCCCCTCTGAGCTCGACGCCCTGCTCGCTCTTGGTGTCGACGCCATCTGCACCAATGAGCCCGATCGGCTCTACGCCTTGCGAGAGGCCTGCTATTAACCCCGACCGACGAGCGAAGCCATCGTCGGTCGGAACATTTAAAAACGGGCGGGCGAAGCCCGCCTCGAATCGGTCCACTCCCAGAGCGCGATAGGCGCTGGGAAGGAGGCCCCAACAGTCCCTTATGTGTAAGCCACTAGCCATGACCAAGTTGGT
>WHTL01000089.1 GCA_009377735.1 Acidimicrobiia bacterium | reverse complement strand
TCCGGGTGTGGGCTGAAGCTGGCGAAGACGATTGCTGCCGGGCTACTCATGGATGGTTCTCCTATCGTTGATGTTGGTGTACGGAAACGTGGTCCCCTTGGGGGTCATTGGGTGGCGCCTCCCCCGACGTAGAGTCTCCTGACATCGGAGGATGCGAGTAGCTCTTCTCCGGTACCGGTGAAACGTACCTCTCCCATGTCGAGCACATAGCCCCGATCGGCGGCATCTAGGGCCATGGCTGCGTTCTGTTCCACCATTCCGATACCGAGTCCGCGTTGACGTAGCTCGTCGAGGGTATCGAGGAGAATACCCAGGAATCGGGGGGAGAGCCCTAGGGAGGGCTCGTCGAGGAGGAGAAGACGAGGACTGGTCATGAGGGCACGGCCCAAGGCCACCATCTGCTGCTCCCCTCCACTCATGGATCCGGCATGTTGCTTCAGACGGTCTTCGAGCAAGGGGAACAACTTGTAGACCTCTCGGCGACGGGTTTCCTTGTCGATGTCGGTGTCATTCAGGGCGAACCAAGCCATCTCGAGGTTCTCCTCCACCGTCATGTATGGGAACACGATCTCCGATTGGGGCACGAAGGAGATACCGCTCCGCACTACGTCGTGCACTCTCATCCCGATCATCTCCGTGCCTCCCAGGCGGATCTGGCCTCGCCAAGGATGGAGTAGTCCCATCACGGCTCTCAGGACCGTTGACTTGCCGGCCCCGTTGGGTCCCACGATGGCCACGATCTCCCCGCTATCCACCGTGAGTTCCACCCCTTCGAGGACTGGCACCTCAGGAATGTAGCCCACGTGCAGATCCTCGATCTGGAGGAGGGCTTCGCTCATGGTTGCCTCCCATTGGGAATGAACTCGGCACGACGACCGAAGTATGCCTCGAACACTGCGGGATCTTGTTGGACATGCGCAGGTGAACCCTCGGAGATAACCGCGCCCTGGTCCATCACCACGATCCGATCGCACAGCGCCATCATCTCTGTCATCTCATGGCCGATGACGACGAAGGTGACACCGTGGCTCCCCAGGATGCGGACCAATTCCGCGATGCGTTCTCGGAGGATTGGGTTTACTCCGGCAAAGGGCTCATCCATGAGAATGAGGAGGGGATCGCCCATCAGGACCCTCGCCATCTCCAGGAGCTTGCGCTGCCCATACGAGAGCTTGCCGGCGAGACGCTCCTCGAATCCGCCCAAACCCACGAGTTCCAGGCGTTGCCGAGCGCGTTGGGCGGAGACACCGGGGGAGAGACCCTGTGGGGAAGCGACCATCATGTTGTCCAGCACCGTGAGCCGGTCGAAGAGCCGTGGGATCTGGTAAGTCCTGCCGATACCGAGGTGGCCGATCTGGTGGGGTGCCTTGTTATCGATCCGCACCCCGTTGAACACGATGTTGCCGCCGTCGACATTGAGGATGCCATTGATCAGGTTCAAGACGGTGGTCTTGCCCGAACCGTTGGGCCCGATCAGACCGGTCACCGAATTGGGTGCGATCTCGAAGGTGCATTCGTCGATGACCCTCCGGCCGGCAAAGGACTTGATGACCGACTCCACTGTCAGGAGGGGTTCTGCCTCAACCTCGGGGGGTGAGAATTCGTCGAGGCTAATCGTGGGGGCACCTTCTACCCGCGCCTCTCTGATCGTCGTCTCGGTGGCTCCCCGCCAACGACGAACCATCCCCCGTATGCGGGGATATAGCCCGTCGGGCAGAACGAGCACGGTGACCACCATGATGATGCCGAACAGGATCAGATGGAGCTGGGGGAGGGACACCCAGAGGGATTCGCGGAGGCCCCCTACCACTGCTCCGCCGAGAACCGGGCCGATCACCGTGCCCACTCCACCAAGGGCTCCCATCAGGACCATGATCAGGTTGTACTCCAGATTGAATGCGGAGCTGGGGTCGATATAGCTGATGAAGATGGCATACGTCGTGCCCAACATCGCAGGGAAGAAGGCCGACACGACGAACGCAGCGACCTTCGCCCTGGTGGTGGGCGTCCCCAGGACCTGGGTGGCCACTTCGTCGTCGCGCATGGCCAGGAGGGTCCGCCCGTAGGGCAACGAGTCGATGAGCCACGTCGCCAAGAAGGCCGCCAGGGTTATCGCCATGAATCCGAAGTAGACCAGCCAGAGCCGACTGGTGGTCTCCAGGTAGAGACCGTGGCCCCCTCCGGTCCAGGCCGATAGGCGATTGACCCCGATCCTGAACACCTCCGAGAGACCCAGCATCCCCACGGCGAAGAACGGTCCCCTGAGGCGAAGCAGGATGTACCCGATGGGGACGGCCACCACAGAGGTGATGACACCAGCGACGATGGCGGCCAGACCCCATGGCATTCCCAGGTTGGAAAAGAGCAGCGCGCCTACGTACGCACCCATCCCGAAGAATGCTGTGTGGCCGAGCGACACGTACCCGGAGTATCCGGAGATGATGTTCCACGAGAGTGCCAGGCCAACCCACATCAGTGTCACGGAGAGGAAGGAGCGGATGTAGGCAGACCCCCATAAGGGGGCCGTCGCCAGGGCTGCTAGCACCAGAAGGGTTGCGAGGACGGTGGTCTTGTTCACCCGGAGGCCGCGGGACGACAGCGAGGTCGTCTGAGTGGAGATGGTCACGCTCGACGCATCCCGAAGATACCGGTGGGTCTGACCAGGAGCATGATGATGAAGATGATGTAAATGGCGAGCTGTGACGACTGGGTATCGATGAGAATGGCGGTCGACACCTCGATTACACCGATGATGATTCCCGCTGTCAGTGCGCCGTAGAGGCTGCCGAGGCCACCGAGGACACATGCGGCAAAGGCAATCAGCAAGAACACCTCGCCGGAGAGTGGATTCAAACCCTGAGTGGTGACCATGAGGCCTCCGGCGATACCGGTGAGGACGGTCCCGACCCCAAAGGTGAGCATCCTCACCCAGCGCACATCGATTCCAACCGACGCCGCCAGGTCTGGAGCCATGGCCGTGGCTCTGATCGCACGACCCGACGGGGTCTTCGCCAGAAGATAGAACAGGGCGGAGGCGACCGCGATGGCAAGGAGAAAGGCATAAAGCAGGGAACGTGAAGCGAAGAGCGGACCGATCGAGATGGCGCCACTCCAATAGGGGACGGAAAAGAATTCCGCACCGACAAGCGAGGCAGTGCTCTGGGAGATAGCAATCCCAAGACCAAATAGGAGCAGTAATGACATCAGCTCCTCGGCACGGTTGATGCGTTCCAGTAGGAAGCGCTGGATACCCAGACCCATCACAAACATCACCGGGATGATCGCCAGGATTCCGACATATGGGGGCAAACCCCATGTGGAGAAGAGGAGGAAGGTTCCCGTCGCTCCTACGACCATGAGGTCGCCGTGGGCGACGTTGATGATGCCCATGACACCGAAGACAAGTGCCAAGCCGGTGGCGACTAGACCATACAGACCCCCAAGTAGGACGCCATTGATTAATACCTGGAGCCAAATCTCCACGTCGATAGGCTCAGAGCTCGTTCCATCCAGCAGCTGGGATGATCGGCTCCCATTCGGATCCCTCGGGCCAGACCGGGACGATCTCCCCATCCTGTATCTGGGTCACTACCCCACGCTCTGCGATTTGCAAACCAGTTTCATCCAGGAGAAACCCGCCATAGAGAGTCTCATATTCGGCGGCATGGGCGGCCTCGAGTAGTGCCTGGTCATCCAGGGATCCAGCGTCCGCTGCGATGAGGCTGAGAACCTCCATCCCGGCGTACCCAGTTGCATGGACATAGTCGACCTCCACGTCTTCGCCGTGGGTCGATTCGAAGAGCTCGACGAACTCAGCTGCTCCGGGGTAGGGCGCCTGTGGATGCCACTGCGCGGTACCCATCATGTGCCCGGAGACAACACCGAGTGACTCCACGAACTCCGGTGTGGTCGGTCCCGTTGCGCCAAGGACGAACATGTCTGCTTCAAGACCCTGTTCCTGAGCCTGCCGGGTGAAGAGGATGGAATCGGGGACATAGGCGCCCACGTACACCAGGTCGGGGCTCTTTGACCTCATGCTGAGTATCAACGACGACAGGTCTCGTGGCTCCTCCTCGTATACCTCCTGGTGAACTACCTCGATCCCGTATTCCTCGGCGTATCGAATGGCGCCGTCTTGGACCTCTCGGCCGTAGGGGTTGTCCACCCCGGCGGCGGCCATTGTCTCGATGCCACTCTCGGCGGCGAGTTGCAGGGGTAGAGCCGGTTGATGGATCGACGGGGACATCAGCTGCACCGACATCTCGCTTCCTTCGAAGATGGCGGATGCGGCGGCGCCGGTCATCAAGATGAAGCGCTCGTGTCGATCGGCGACCTCCGCCACCGCCGCGGCGGGGCCGCTCCCGTAGGGACCAATGAGCAGATCTACCTGGTCGGTGGCGATGAGACGGTCGTACAGTCGAGCAGATGTCTCCGGGGTGCTCTCGTCGTCATAGACCACCAACTCCACCGGACGGTCCAGGATGGTGTTCCCCTCGTCGACCCAAAGCTGTGCCCCGTCCAGCATCTTCTGACCAGTGTCGGCAACCGCTCCACTCAGCGAGACGGCAAGGCCTACCCGTAGAGTTTCTCCCGACGCCTCCCCGGCAGTGGTCGGTCCCGACGTGGTGCCATCGGTCGCTTCGGTAGTGGGTCCGGCAGCCGGCTCGGTGGTTTCGGCCTCGGTGGATCCAGGGTCTTCGGTCGCCGCGGCGGTGTCTCCGGTTTCCCCCGTTTCGGGGGTATCACCCCCACAGGCCGCCAGGGCCATCATCAGAGCCAGGACCACTACCAACCAACGTGGAGCCTTCATCGCAGATCACTTCCTCCCGTCAGGAACAACCTTCATTCCCGCTTTGCGCTCGACATTCTATACTTTACATGGATTGAGGTGACCGTGTCGGGGATTGTTGGCTCATAAGGCGTACGCAGGTCCTTTGGGACGTCGTGCTACTCCCGACCGAGGTGGCTTACCGGATCGGAGAAGCTCAATCGCTCCTCGGGGGTGAGGTCCACAAACTGGTGGCCCTCTGACTCCAAGCGGAACCGAAGTTCGGTCTCGTGGGCCGCTGCTTCCCCCCTTTGAAAGAGGATCGCCTCCTGGACGGAGAGTCGGAATGCCTCCGCGATATCCGTCGGCAATGAGGCAAGGATCCGGGGATTGGCATAGACGCCCCGCGCCCCGTAGAGATGACCGGTCATGGTCAGATGATGATGGACCCGGTCGACACCGTAGGCCACGGTGTTGGCAAGGGGATTCTCCTGGGCGTCCACCTGGAGCGAGGTGATCATCTCGATCCCGGCACTCAACTCGGTGGGCACCGGTGTCGCCCCCCAGGCCTCGACCATTGCGGCATGAAGACGATTCGGCTGGAGTCTGACCTGCATCCCTTTTAGGTCGTCGGGCGTACGAACGGGTCGCAGTCGATTGGTGAGATGCCGGAAACCGTTGTCCCAATACCCGAGTACCTCGAATCCGGTGTTCGCCTCCGTGGCCATGGTGAGCTCCGTGCCGAGGGCGCCATCGAGAGCACGGTGGGCCTCATCGAGATCGGCGAACAGGAACGGTCGTTCCAGGAGATCGAGTTGCGGAACCCTTGCCCCCAGATAGCTGGTCGAGAAGTAGCAGCACGCAAGATCCCCCCGTCCCACCATGTCGAGGAGATCGGTGGCGGGACGACCCTCATCCATCACATTCCAGACAACATCGAACTTCACCGCATCACCGACCCGTGTCTCCATACGCTCGACAAGGTGGGAAATCGCACGACTGTGAACACTGGTTGACGGGGAGTATCCACCGATCCGGATGAGCGGGGCTGCTGTAGTCGTCTCTCCAATCACGTTTCCTGCATCATATACGATGGGTATCCTAGAACCGGGCCACAACGGAGCGGAGGCGATGGGCAACATCCGATTTGCATTCGATGAGAGAGTGGTTGTCGTCACCGGTGCAGCCAGTGGCATCGGAAAGGCAACTGCACACGCCTTTGGTGCGGCGGGCGCCCATGTCTATGTCCTCGATGTCGATTCAGATGCCGGTTCGGAGGTAGGGGCCGAGATCGATGGGGCAAGGTTTTTGCATTGCGATGTCACCTCACCTGAGTCGGTCTCTGATGCCATGGCAACCATCGACTCCGATCACGGAGTTCTCGACATTCTCGTTAACAATGCCGGTGGGTTCTGGGTACAACGGTCGACCGCCGAGTTGCCGAGGGAGGAATGGCAACGGGTCATGGATCTGAACCTCAACGCCGTATTCCTCATGGCGCAGCAGGCTGTTCCCTTGATCCAACGATCCAACCAAGGTCGGATCGTAAATGTCGGCTCCCTGGCGGGACAGGTTGCCTCCTACAAAACTTCACCGGCCTATGCGTCAGCAAAGGCAGGAGTTCACTCGCTCACCCGTGTCCTGGCAACGGAACTGGCAGACTCCGGGATCACGGTCAACGCGGTCGCCCCGTCGGCCGTCATGACGGAACGGATACTCCAACTCCGCGATGAAGCAGAGAGAAGAGCGACGGCCCAATCCATCCCACTCGGTCGTTATCAGGAGACCGAGGAGGTGGCGTCGTGGATACTCTTCCTTGCCTCGGATGAGGCCGGATTCGCCACTGGGCAGACACTCGCCGTCAATGGCGGACGTCACATGGTCTGAAGAGATCGCATGATCGATCAGCGAGAGAATCGAGTCACGGCTTCGGGTACAAAGTCGACACCGTGGCCAGCGTCTTCGGGAACGGACATCGAACCGTTGACGACCTCGAATGGGTTGGTGAACAGGTCCGCGGGCAAGAGCTCCGTGTACTCCACCATCCATCCCCGGGGTGACGCTCCGACGAGGGATAGCGAGAGCTCATGGCAAAGGTGGCTACTCAAGTTGAGGGTGAAAGCCTCGGCGAGTGTCGAGATCTTGCGGAACTCGGTTATACCTCCACATCGGGCGACATCAGGTTGTAGATATGCCGCGGCGCTCTGCATACATAGGTCGCGGAATCCCCATCGAAAGTAGACATTCTCACCTGCGGCCACCGGGACCACACCTGCTGCAGAGACCTCCGCCATGTCATGGACGGAGTCGGCAGCTACCGGCTCCTCGATCCAGGTCACGGCATAATCGGCGAGCATCCTGGACACCTCGATCGCCTCCCGAACGTTGTACTTCTGATTCGCATCCGCGAGGAGCACGAAATCGTCACCCATCTCCTTGCGGAGGAAGGCCGTGCGTTCCCGATCCCGATCGGTACCGATCTTGTATTTGTACGCCGAGATGCCTTGTTCGGCATACGCCCGACATTCGGACAGGAGCTCTTCATCGGATAGTTCGTGCCATCCGCCGGACCCGTAGACGGGGATTTCCTGACGATGGCCGCCTAGGAGGTTGTTCACTGGTAGATCGGCCACCTTCCCCACGATGTCCCAACAGGCAATATCGACCGCAGAGAGAGCCCACACTCCCAAACCGGCCCGCATGCGGGCCTTGTTCCGACCCCAGAGGCGGTCCCAGAGAGCCTCGGGGCGGAGGGCATCGCCTCCGATAGCCAGCGGGGCGAGCTCATCCCGGATGTAGGTGGCCACGGCATTACTCCATGCTCCGCCCAGACCCATGGTGAAGCCACAGCCGCTCGGTCCGTCGTCTGTGTGAACGTAAACCAGGACACAATTCATGTCGGTGTACGTTCCCAGAGCGCTGGAGATCGGTCGTCGCAATGGGAGGGCAAGAGGGTGGATGTCGAGAGATGTGATCGTGGCTGTCGGCACCGGTTCTCCGTTCGGGGTGACGTTCGGATCGTCCATGGTAAGACCGGTGGGGCGGGCGGTGGTTAGGCTTGCCGCTCAGATGAATCCCCACCAAAAAGACAGGCACCTTCGCCTAAATCCGGGTGGAGGTCCCTGATGGCCGAGGTGGTGATCACACTCGGTGTGCCGCACACTCCGCTCTTGTGGCGGTTGTCACGACCCCCGATCGCCGAGGACCTCACCCAGGTTTTCGCCAACTTCGAGCGCTTCGCCTCCTTGCTGAGGGATTCCTCACCCGACCTGATCCTGATGGTCGCCTCTGACCACTTCCGACAGCTCGTCACCTCGAATATGCCGGCATTCCTGGTTGGGAAAGCACCAGTGTTCCGTGCCACCCATCCCAATGAGGAACGGTCTTTTGGCCTCCCCAGAGCCGAACTCCAGGGTGATGGTGAGATGGCACAGGTCCTTCTCGGCCATCACGAGTTGACGGAGTCCTTCGATTTCGCTTTCTCCGATGAGCTCTGGCTGGACCACTCCTTCTTGATTCCGCTCCTCTATCTCACCCCCGACCTCGACATCCCGATCGTTCCCATCCTCACCAACACAAACGCACCCCCCATTCCGTCTTCCCGACGGTTCGCTGATCTCGGTGAGTTCCTGCGGCGCCGCATTGAGGAGTCGGATCTGATCCGACGGGTTGCCATCGTGGGAAGTGGGCATCTGGCATACGAACTCGGGGGTCCACGCCAGTTCAGCGGTGGTTCGTCTGATCAGACCTTCGACATAGAGGCGGTGACCTGGATGGCAGATGGTGCCGTCGAGGATGCTGTAGCTGGCTGTTCCTTCGATCGTCTCCTGGATGCGGGCAACCTGACCTTCCAATTCCTCAACTTCCTGACATGCCTGACGGCAGCAGGTGGTGCGCCCGCTGCAATGGCTGAGGGGACGGAGTGTCGGTTTGGCAACGAACCGTTCTTCGCATGGATGGAATCCCAGTGAGCCGCTATATGGTGAACAAGTTGATGTGGCAGATAGACAGGGAGGATGAGGCTCTCGCCGCATTTCGGGACGATCCGGCCGGGTTCGTTGCCACCTGGGAGGCGATGTCCTTGACGGCCGGGCCACCCTATCCGGATGGAGGTGAGCTAACAGACGAGGAGCGCGATGCCTTCTGTCGTCGCGACTACCCGCTCCTCTATTCCTTAGGAGCCCATCCCTATCTGCTGTGGCACATGGTGCGCGCGGTGGAATCCGACCCAGGGACCAATGTCGAGGCACTAAGCGATGCCTTCAAGGCGGGAATCCAGGCCTACGGAGTCCCCGACTTCACGACCTGATGTTGGGGGCTGTTATTTCTGGGGGACTCCGTCCCCCAGACCCCCAACGGCTGCCTCTGGTTCACTTCTAGGGTGGTCGGGGCCGTCCGCCCTTACCTCCGCGACCCGGCGCCTGTCTGTCGTGTCGGGTGGCTGTCTGGTTTGCTGTGACCTCGACCTGGTGTTTTACCTAGTCGTGGGCTTCGCCGGTGGATTGCTCGCCGCGGTGCACTGTTTCGCACCCACCACCACGACATCTGCACCACCACCACGTTCGGGAGTTTGTGATCATCGCTCGTGACGGCACACTCGGCACGTAATCTCGCCGACTCAGACGTTCCCCATCCGTGTCAGGCTTCGGTTGGCCTGGTTTGCTGTGACCTCGACCTGATGTTTTACCTAGCCGCGGGCTTCGCCGTACTCCACCCTACGTGGGGAGAAACAACAAGACGGCAAGGGTCTGCATCGTCAATCGGCACGACGAGATTCGTATGCCTCGAGTGGAAGGCTCACGTGTCCCTCTTGGATCCTCAGAGCCGTTTCGTTGTCCCGGTTTGCGAACGCGTCGAGAAGCTCGAAATGCTCCGACGCCGCCCGCTGACGCAGCGCGGGGTCGAGATGTTGCGCTTGGGCAACGAAAACCCCGCCGCCTTCCTCGAGAGCGACGAGTACGTTGACCAACCTCCTGGTGTGAGTCGCTCGATGGAAGATGCAATGGAAGCGAGTATTCTTGTCGACCCACGTTCCGACGTGGGTCTCCTCGGAGAGTTCCTCGGCCAGCGTCCGGGCCGCGGTCAACTCATCGTCAGTTATGTTCTCCATCGCTCTATTTATTGCCAGTGCCTCCAGCGCCTGGCGAATCTCGACCATTTCAACCATTTCGTCCCAATCAGGCTCCCGCACGATGCCGATTCGGTGGGCGTCGAGTGTGATCAGACCCTCGCTTGCCAGATCCCGCATCGCCTCCCTAACCGGCGTGGTGCTGACATTCAGTTGCGTGGCGATGTCGGTCTGTACCAGACGAGAGCCACCGGGAAGCTCGCCCCGTAAGATCGCGGTGCGCAGCACATCGAGGACCAGATCTACGGCCGACAGCCTCGGTGCCGACGCAGAAAGACGGATCCCCTCGCCGATGGTCATTGCGATACCGTGCTCGGTCGATCTATGGGATCGATCATTGATCGGTTCCCCCCGTTGAAGAATGGCTGACGCATGGTCCTGTATTATACCGAATATATAGCACCGCCTTTGCAGAGGACACGAAGGGAATAGATCGATGGATCTGGGAATTAGTGGTAGGACCGCCCTATTGACGGCATCCAGCCGTGGATTGGGCAAGGCATGCGCAGTCGCCCTTGCCGCAGAGGGAGTCAATGTGACCATCAACGGCCTCAGCGAGGAGAACCTGGCCAGGACCACCGAGGAGATCTCCGCCCTTGGCGTCTCGGTCACCCCGATTGTCGCCGACATCAATACAGAAACGGGTCGTGAGGACTTGTTAATTGCCTGCCCCGCACCCGACATCCTCGTGAACAACAACTGGGGCCCGCCTCCTGGGGATTGGCAGTCCTTTCAACACGCGGACTGGTCAAGTGCAGTCGAGTCAAACATGTTGGCGCCGATAATGCTGATTCGGTCGGTGGTTGGTCCTATGTGTGAGCGGGGGTTTGGTCGGATAGTCAACATCACATCACAGATGGTCAAGTCTCCTTTCTCCGTAATGGGCCTCTCCGCTGGGGCGAGGGCCGGGTTGACGGCGGCATCCAAGGCGTTGTCGCGCGACGTCGCCCAATACAACGTGACCATCAACAACCTCTTGCCCGAGCGGATCGATACCGAACGGTCGCGGTACATGGCACGCCAACGTGCCGAATCATCGGGTATGACATACGAGGAGGCGCGCACCGAGATCGTGGAGAGTATTGCCGCCAAGCGGATGGGGAGACCGGAGGAATTGGGGGCTGCCTGCGCCTTCCTATGCAGTGCTCACAGTGGCTACATCTCGGGGCAGAATCTCCAGATCGACGGTGGTTCTTACCGAGGAGCCTTCTAGTGTCCTGTCCGGCAGATCATGCATGTATTTCAACGGCCCTTTTCACCCCTGGCTGCGTCCTCCGCCTCGACGAACGGCCAGTGCGCCTTCGTTGTGCGTCCTTGCCAGGAGTGAAAATTGCTCGCCGAAATATCAAACGAACCTACCGGACAGGACACTAGTCCCCTACAAATCCATGTTCCATTGCATGGTGGCCGGGTTGAACTGGATGACTAGATAGAGCACCGACAACACGAAGAAGACCCAGGCAAAGATCTCTCCGGCCCGATGTTTGGGAACGTCACGCATGAATGTTCGGGTCTTGTGGGCGCCATAACCCCTGATATCCAGTGCCATCGCCTGGGTCTGGCCGTTGCGCAGGCCGAGCACCAACATGGCGAAGGCGAGGTGTTTCATCCGCATCCACTTTCGTTTGAACCAGTTGGTGTCCTGACCCAGATCGCGGATCCGCTGCGTTATCGAGATCTCCCGTCCCAACTCGAGGAATGCGGGGAATAGCACCAATCCGAGAACGGGGTCGTGGATCAGCCGGTAGTCCCAGCCGCGCTTGGACAGGTTCTGCACCAGATCGGTGGGATGGGTGGTGAAGGCAAAGGCGAGTCCGGCCATACCCAGAGCCAGGAATCTGAGACCGAGCAGCGCCCCGAAGCCCAATGCCGCCCAACTGAGATCCTTGATGGGGGTGCGTATCGCGATGGTTTCGGATCCGACAGTCGCCTGACCTCCATAGAAGAAGGGGAAGACGATGGCGAGGATCAGGATGAAGGGAATGATGATCTTGCCAAAGGTCCAATACTCCTTGAGGGAGACACCCGTAAGGAACGTGGCGAACAGGAAAACGAAGACGAACAAACCGAACCCCACGTAGAGGTTGGTGTTGAAAATCGCCACGAACGAGACACTCAGCACGAAGAGGAGTTTGGAGAAGGGCGTCATCCGGTGAAATACCGAGTCGCCCTTCTTGAATGACAGCTCCACCTCAGGCATCTATTACCTCCCGGATTCGAGAAGAGAGCGCCGGTGTGGTCAGAATCGGTTCGCCGAGCAGCTCTGTTGAGAGTCGATACACCGCCGGCGCCCTGAGCCGGGCGCGATCGAGTAGGTCCTGGTTGGCATACAGTTCGGTAGGTGATCCATCGAAGATGATCCCTCCATCACAGAGGACGGCAACCCGATCCGCATACTCGGCGACCAGCCGCATGTCGTGGGTTATGAACAGAACAGATGCCCCGCCGTCGGCAAGCGAACGCAGAAGCCCCATCAGGTTTTGTGCCTGGTAGTAGTCCTGTCCGAAGGTCGGCTCGTCGAGGACTACCACCTCGGGGTTGCCCACCACCATGGCTGCGACCGACAACCGACGTTTCTGACCATGGCTTAGGACATATGGGCTAGCGTCGCGACGCTCCAAGAGCCGAACCGTCTCCAGGAGCGCCAGGGTGCGCTGGTTGACCTCATCATCGGGGAGGCCCAGTGCCCGTAACCCGTGGGCGATCTCGTCGTAGACGGTATTGGCGATGAACTGTTTCTCGGGAACCTGAAAGATGTATGCCACCTTCTTCACCAACTTGGCGAAGTCGTACTCGGTGGTGGGTGTCCCCTCTACGAGGACCGACCCCGTTGATGGCGTGCCGATCCCGTTGAAAAGGGACGCC
>WHTL01000309.1 GCA_009377735.1 Acidimicrobiia bacterium | reverse complement strand
GGGTTGGGGTTGGGGTTGGAGTCGGGTTCCGGATCGTCGTAGGACATCACCGGCCGCTGCCGGTTGACCGCCGTCGGCTCCGGGGAGAGTCGACGGAGCTCCGATAATGCCAGGAAAACCGCTAGGAACGCGATGAAGATTAGATCGAACCGCCACGCGAAATAGGCTGCCATCGCCGACAGCACGAGGAAGACCCGGCTTGAGATGGTTTTCGACCTCTCGCCAAACACGGCCTCCAAGCCTGCCTCGAGGATGTGACCACCGTCGAGGGGGCGGAGTGGCACCCAGTTGAGGACACCCCATCCCAGGTTGACCCAGATGATGGCGTTGGTGATGAAAAACACGTCGGGGGGCCAACCTCCCGCCGATCGTCCCAGGATCTGCACCCCGAGGGCACCCAAACCGATCACCACACCCACCGCTGAGCCCGCAACGGCCACCACCGCTCGCAACCCGGGCGACATGGCGCGGGCTGCGTCGGTGCCATCCGTATCTGGGAGACCCCATGCGGTGTAGCCACCGAAGGTCGTGAGCACAATCCTCACCGTGGCCCCGAACCGACGCGCCACCAGAGCATGACCCATTTCGTGACACAGCACGCCCAGAAACACGATCGCCACCCAGTTGGCAACTCCCAACCACTCCGGCTGAAATACATCTCGCCTTATGAAGCCGTATCCCAAGAAGATTGCGACCAGCCAGAAGAACGGTCGGACAGATACCGGGATCCCAGCGATCGAGAAACGGAGCATCCCATCATGATGCTTGCTCCCGCTTCTTAGGGCAATGCAGGACGTGCCTAACTCTCGGCCGGAGCGGTGTATCCGGTCGCGGCGATGATAGAAACGGGTGTGCCGCAACAAAGCGACGATCACTGACTCCCAGACGTGGGTGGTCGTGCAGATGCCGTGGTGGTGGGTGGGAAGCGTGTGTCGCGGAAAGAGATCCACCGGCGAACCCGACGCCCGGTGAGGCATCAGATGCGGCCATATTGAACCCGTCGGTCACCCGAACACCACAGACAGAAGCCGGGTCGCGAAGGCTGAAGCAGGACGGCCCCGACCACGCGAGAAGTGAGCGAGAGGCAGCCGTGGGGGGTTATGCCCTACTCGGCCGGGGTCTCGGCCAGCTCTCGTTTGCGGGTGATCCTGGTCATGATCACGTAGGCGAAGGCGATACCTGCAAGTGCCAGGATCACCAACCCGACCCAGCCCATCCTTCCGGCGAGCACGATTAGACCGGACAGTGGGTTGCCCCCATCTACCAGGGATGAGATCTCGGTGGCGCCCTGGGCAGACTCGAAATTGACCGAAGCCGCTACCTCGGTAACCAATGCCGCCATACCGGTGGATATGTAGAGGGTCACCGCCATGGCGATGGTCCCGCCGATCAGGGAGCGGATCAGGTTTCCCTTGAATATGGGAACCATGATGCAGACGATGAACGGGATCGTGGCCAAGTCGACCAATGGCAACACCCGGTTCCCGGGGAGTATCACGGCAAGTGCGAGTGTTATCGGCACCAGCAGCAGGGAAACAGCAATCACGGCTGGCGCTCCGATTGCGATGGCGGAGTCGAGTCCGATGTAAACGGTTCGATCCGGGAACCGTTTCCGCACCAGCTTCTGCGCACCTTCGGAGATGGGTATCAGCGCCTCCATGAGGATGGCGACCATCTTGGGGAGGATGTACATGGCAGCTGCCAGATTTATCGCCAGGGTCAGGATGGCAATGGAATCGGCCCGGGGGTCATCGAATCCGTAGCCGAGCAGACCGATGATGAGACCGAGGACGGCACCTAGCACCGTCGACTCACCCAGGACACCGAAACGCTGTTGGATGCTCTCAGGATCGGCCTTCCAATCCCGCAGACCGGGGATCCCTTCGAACACGGCGTTCATGGGAATCGCAAACACCGCATACGGTGCCGACGTCCCATGGGGCAACGAGACATTCTCATAACCGAAGTAGCTCTCGATCAGTGGCTGCGACCAGTCGGCCATGGCCAACAGAATCACCATATGGATGGCCGCGGCGAAGATACCCGCCGCGGTGCTACCGGTCACCACTGCCACCAAAGCTCCCGAAAAGGCGATGTGCCAGTAGTTCCAGAGATCGATATCCAGGGTACGGGTGAGACCAACGGCCAGCATGATCACATTGATCAGCAGACCTACGGGGATAGCGAGAGCACCTACCTGGGTGCCGAAGGCGATGGCGGCGCTGGCTGGCCACCCAACGTCGAGCACGGTCAACTCGATCCCGAAGTTCTCCGCCATGGCCTCAGCGGCCGGCGCCACCGCGCCCGCCAGCAAACCGATTATGAGGTTGATCCCGACGAAACCGATCCCGATCTTGAGACCGGCGCGGATTGAATCACCCACCCCCTGTTGCAGGATCAATGCGAAGACGAAGATTATGAACGGGAGGGCAACGGCAGCCCCCAGGTCGGTGATATAGCTCGACACGGCTTCCATCTCTCTCCTCCTAGTCGCTGAGTTGCTCTTCGATCTCTGCCAGCGTTTCGTCCACACCCATCCCTGTCAGGAACGACAAACCCTTGACTACTGGGACATCGATGGAACTCGGGGTCTGTGTCGTGGCGACAATCAGGTCATATCCCTTGGCGCCGCGATGCAGTTCGGTGACCTTGGTCTGGTCGATCTTCGCTTCGATCCCCACCTTCGCCAGGTGCTTTCGAACCTTGTCGGCGACCACGGTTGAGGTGGCTATCCCGGTGCCACACACAATCAGTACCTTCTTCATGTCTTTGTCTCCTCGCCAAGCGCATTCCGCACCTCATCGGGTCCGGTGGCATTCATGATGGCACGCATCCGGACCGGATCTTGGCCTAGTTCCACCACCTGACCCAGTGCCTCGATATGTGCCTCACCTCCTGGAAGTGCAAGCATCAAGACCACAGCGGCGTCGACGGTACCCTCCTCGGCCATCGCTCCGAAGGTGACCGGGTTCCGGGGGCGGGCGATCGCCACTGCCGGTGTGTCGCCTTCGGCGAGTTCGGCGTGGGGAATTGCGATGCAGGCACCGATGGTCTCCAGACCCGTGGGATCGGTTCGTTCCCGCTCCAGGCATCTGTCGCCATAACCCTCCCCCACCATCCCCGCCTCTACCAGGGCATCGGCCATCTCAGAGATCAGCGCTGCGGCATCGGACGCCTCCACCCCGAGGAGAATGGCGTCATCGACGACCAGGTCACTTAGATCGGCCAAATCGGTGATCATCCTTGACGGCTAGTTCTCAATCTATCGCATCCGTCATTCACGATGTCGATCCCCACTTCACATCTGTGAGCTGGTATCGGTGCGATTCACACGGATTAGCGTTGAGGGAATGCATGACGAACTCCGCTCCCGCGTCTCCGCACTGTTTCCCCGTCTCCAGTCGACTCTCGAGGAGTTGATTGCCATCCCATCGGTGTCACTCGACGGGTTTCCACCCGAGGAGGTGCGTCGCTCCGCCGAACGCGTCGCCGAGCTTCTCGCTGACGTCGGGGTGGAGAACACCCGGCTCCTGGAGATAGACGGCGCCCATCCCGCCGTTTACGGGGAGATACCCCCACCGGAAGGCATGCCCACTGTCCTCCTGTATGCCCACCACGACGTCCAGCCCCCGGGCCCGGCAGAGGAGTGGGAGACGGGCCCCTTCACACCGGTCGTAAAGGAGAACCGTCTGCTGGGCCGCGGGGCGTCCGACGACAAGGCGGGGATCATCATGCATCTGGGATCCATCCTCGCCCACGAGGGAAGACCACCTGTTGGGATCAAACTCCTGATCGAAGGTGAGGAGGAGACCGGCTCCGACCATCTGGTCGACTTCTTGGATGCATATAGCGATCAGCTCAAGGCGGACGTTGTGGTCATCGCCGACTCGGGCAACTGGAGGGTTGGTATCCCGGCCCTCACCACCTCGTTACGGGGACTGGTGGCCTGTATCGTCGAGGTGCGGACCCTGGCCTCGCCCCAACACTCCGGATTGTTCGGCGGTGTGGTTCCCGATGCCATCACTGCCTTCTCCCGCTTGGTGGCCACCCTCCACAACGACGACGGCGAGGTTGCCATTGAAGGACTGGTCGGCCGGGAGGAACCGGGTCCCGATCTGAGTGAGGACGAGGTGAGGGAGCTTTCCGGTGCGGTGGATGGTTTGGAGTTGATGGGCTCGGGGTCGTTCACATCACGGATGTGGACTAAACCTGCGGTGGCCGTCTTGGCCATGGACGTGCCCCCGATCTCACAGGCGATCAACCAGGTCATCCCGGTTGTTCGATCCAAGATCAGCATGCGGATCGCCCCAGGTCAGAAACCTGACGAGGCGATGGAGGCATTGACGAGACATCTCGAGGAGAACGCCCCATGGGGTGTGGAGGTCTCGGTGACCCCGGTGGACACTGGCGAGGCGTTCTCGTTGACCACTGAGGGGATTGCCTTCGATGCGTGGCGCACCGCCCTGACCGAGGCTTTCGACCACGAGGTGGTGGAGATGGGCGTCGGAGGATCTATCCCCTTCGTGAGCGCCTTCTCCGAGCGGATCCCAGATGCGCCGATCCTCCTCACTGGTGCCGGAGACCCCACCTCTAGTGTGCACGCACCAAACGAGAGCCAGGATCTCGCCGACCTGCAGAGCGCCGTCCTCGCCGAGGCCATCGCCCTCCAGC
>WHTL01000437.1 GCA_009377735.1 Acidimicrobiia bacterium | reverse complement strand
GGGGACGCGACGTCAGATACCCAAATGACACGCAAGGATCTCGTCGCTGGTCGGGTCACCGCCATCAGGGCGGTGCAGTTGGTTCTCATTCTGCTCGTGCTGAGCATGTTGGTGGCTGTGAGTGTCCGAGCCGCCGATGACGTCTTCACCGACGACGAGCACTCCGTGTTCGAGGGTGACATCGACCAACTGGCTGCCATCGGGGTGACCATCGGGTGCAACCCGCCTGACAACGACCGATACTGCCCCGGTCGATACTTCACCAGGGCCCAAGCCGCAGCCTTCGTCCGGCGTGCGCTCGACATCGAATCGGCCACCCGGGATTTCTTCTTC
Source organism: Acidimicrobiia bacterium (assembly GCA_009377735.1). Taxonomy (GTDB): domain Bacteria; phylum Actinomycetota; class Acidimicrobiia; order Spongiisociales; family ZC4RG35; genus WHTL01. Next base: position 1,883 of record WHTL01000437.1, on the reverse strand, counting down.
GACGATGGGGACTCCGTGTTCGAAGACGACATCAACGCCATCCGCGCCGCCGGGATCACCTACGGCTGCAACCCACCTCACAATTGGTACTTCTGCCCCGATGAGCCCATCACCCGAGGTGAGATGACCGCGTTTCTCCGCCGCGCCCTGATCATGACAACAGACGTCGATGCATCGGATTTCAACCCCTCTGAGACGGTGTTCACCGACGTTGGACATTCCGTGTTCCAGGGTGACATCAACGCCCTCGGCAACGCCAACATTGCCTTGAGCTGCGAGAAGCCGCTCGTCCCCGCTGTGCAGCAAGTCGATGCCCAGTTTTGCCCCGACGATCTAATGACCCGTGGCCAGGCCGCCGGGTTCATGCGTCGCGCCCTCGACGGCTAGTGGTGTGTCCGCGGCTGTATAGTCGCGACCATCCAGATCGGGCCAGATCAGAGGACAAGTGCATCAAGTGCCAGAGCAAGAAGACATGGACGAAGGGCGGTTCGAGCTGATCACGATGGGGCGGGTGGGGGTCGATCTCTACCCGGCACAGATCGAGACGCCACTGGCCGAGGTGGAGCGGTTCAACCGGTATCTCGGAGGCACTGCGACCAATGTCGCGGTGGCCGCGGCCCGCTATGGGAGGAAGTCGGCGGTGATCACCAAGGTGGGCGACGACCCGTTCGGGCAGTACGTGAAGTCGGCGTTGGCGGGGTTCGGTGTCTCCGACCGTTTCGTTGGGGTGCACCCCACCTTGAGGACGCCACTGGTCTTCTGCGAGGTGTGGCCACCGGACAACTTCCCTCTCCTTTTCTACCGCGAGCCGACGGCGCCCGACCTGACGATCACCGAGGACGAGTTGGATGCCGCCTCGTGGCGGCAGCCAGGATCGTGTGGACCACGGGCACCGGTCTCTCCACCGAACCCAGCCGTACCGCCACCCTGCGCGCCCAGGAGATCGCCACCGCCACCACCATCCACGATCTCGACTACCGGCCCATGTTCTGGCTAGATCCGGCTGAGGCCCGGCCCCACCAGCGGGCAGCATTGGGGAAGGCCACGGTGGCGATTGGGAATGTGGAGGAGTGCGCCGTGGCCGTGGGGGAGGGGACACCGGAGGAGCAAGCACAACGAATGATGGAGCTCGGTGTGGAGGTGGCGGTGGTCAAGCAGGGACCAGCGGGCGTCTCGGTGTTCACCGACGACAGCCGTCACGACATATCTGCGATTCGGGTGGAGGTAGTCAACGGTCTCGGTGCGGGCGACGCCTTCGGTGGGGCCTTCTGCCATGGGCTTCTCTCCGGTTGGGACATCGAGGAGACAACCCGATTCGCCAATGCCGCCGGGGCCTACGTCGCGGGAGAGCTGGCCTGCGCCGACGCCATGCCGGTGGAGGCAGAGGTGCGGGCTTTGCTGGAGACGGTCGGCAGCTAGCCCTACCCGAAGTCTGGGGGTCTCTTCTCGAAGAAGTCGACGAGCTTTGGAGCGATCACATCGTCGGCCACGTCGTGGTCCTGGCCCTCGATACTCTCGGCTCGGGCACCCGGGATTGCAGTGGTTACGGCACTCACGGCGTTATGGAACCACTCTGGGCTGGCGCCACCGGCGAGGACGAGGGTCGGTGCCGTGATGTCTGCCAGACGATCGACCGGTGGCGGGCCATCACCGACCACTGCCATGTCGTAGGGCAGGGTATGGGCCACGCCGACCATGCCCTCCCAGTACGGAGACTGCTTGACGCCCTCGACGACCTCTGGGCCCATGTTCCCGAGGAATAGCTCGGCTGCCTGGTCGGGACGGCCAGCGTCTATCGCTTCCTGGATGTCCTTCGACAGGTCGCCCGACTCAGACTCCTCATCTGTTGCGTACGGGGGCTCGTACACCACCAATTTCGGGAT
>WHTL01000113.1 GCA_009377735.1 Acidimicrobiia bacterium | reverse complement strand
CATAAGGAGACGGAGATCACCGATTATGTACTCGGCGAGGGACTCATCGCCGATGTCGTCACCGTCGATGTCGAGACGAAAGTCCTGTCCCTGAACGCCACCGCCGTTGGAGAAGCAGACATCGAAATCGAAACACACCCGTTTGTCGCTCATGATCCCTAGTTGTAGCGCGTCTTCTGCCAGCTGGGAGTCCTCCCGCGGAAACCGTTCCTATCCTTCGAGAAGCCGCTTCAGATTCTGAACAAATCTTGTCGTTTCTGGGCACTGCTCCGGATGACAGGTCCCATGATGCGAAGGAGTCCTTGCAACGGGATCTCGACGTGGACCCTCGCCTCAGTCGTGTGGGAGATAGCGCCCGATGATGACGCCGGTCGTGGTTGTGACCGAGTCCACCAGGTCGAGGGCGATGTCCTTCCCGTCGGGGAACACTCTGAATCCGGATCCGAGAACAAGGGGGTGAATGGAGAGAAGGTACTCGTCGACGAGGTCATTCTCGCGCAGCGACCGCACGAGCACACCACTGCCAAGCACGGTGAGGTCGGGACCCTCGGTGGATTTGACGGCGGTGATCGCCTCTTCGAGGTCACCCTCGAGCAGCTCGGCGTTCCACTCCAACGGTGAGCTCAAGGTGGTGGACGCCACATACTTCGGCATGGCGTTGATCCACTCCGTGAAGGGGTTGTCCTTGGGCATATGGGGCCAGTTCGCCGCCATGGTCTCGTAGGTGCGACGACCAAGCAGCAGACAACTCTCGTCTTGGTCTCCCGAGGTCATGTAATCGACCATGACCTGGTCCGAATAGGCGTTTGCCCATCCGCCCCGAGCGAACCCGTTCCGTGTGTCCTCTTCTGGTCCCGAGGGAGCCTGCATCACTCCGTCGAGGGAGATGTTCTCTACCACCACGATCTTTCGCATCAATACCTTCTCATCGAGTTTGGGTCATTGTGAACTTTGTTCAGACACGATATACTCCTTTTTTAGGAGCGTCAAGTACAAAAGCAGGAGTAGTGCATGGAGCAGCTGTACAACGACCCGTGCGGGGTGGCACGCGCCCTCGATGTCGTGGGCAAACGATGGGCCCTGCTGGTGGTGCGGGAACTGCTGTTGGGTCCGAAACGATTCCGCGATCTCCAGCGCGGACTCGACCGCATGAGCCAGAACGTGCTGTCGCAGCGATTGAGGGACCTCGAGGGCGCGGGCATCGTCCATCACCGCCAGATCGGTCCCCCGGTGAGCGCTCGGGTTTACGAGCTCACCGAGGAGGGAGCGGCCCTGGAGCCGGTCCTCATCGCCCTCGGGCGTTGGGGAAGGGGACGCCCTCTGGACACCAGTGGCCCCATGAGTCCCGACGCCCTGCTGCTGGCGATGCGGACCACCTTCGACCCCGCCATCGCCGGGGACTTCGCTATCGAAGTGGATGTCCAACTTGGCAACGACCGGGTGGCCGTGACCGTCGACGATGGAGAGCTTCGGATGATGCGGGGCCCTGCGTCGCATCCCGACGCACGTATCGTTGGTGATGTCGCCGGCGTCCGGGCGATGCTCTATCGGGGGGGAACGGTGGCCGAGGCCGTGGAGACCGGCACCGTCACCGTCGAAGGCAACCTTGAAGCAGTCCAGGAACTGGTCGACGCCATCCGCTGAGATCGGCGGGGTCAAGACTGCACGATTCCCGCCGTCGCACAGCGACTGCACATACGTACAATCGTCGCCATGCCCTATTACGTCGTCATCAGCGATCAGGGACCCGCGTGGATCGATTCCTTACCGATGCGCGAACAGGAAGACTGGGCCGGGCATGCGGCGTTCATGAATCCGCTAGCCGAGGACGGCTTTGTCGTGCTCGGCGGCCCCATCGGTGATGGCACCCGACACCGCGCCCGTCTCATCGTCAGATCGAACAGCGAACAAGACATTCGGGATCGGCTCGCACGCGACCCATGGGCGCAACTGGGTCTACTTGTGATCGAGTCGATCGAGGAGTGGGAGGTGCTGTTGAGCAACGAGCCCGACAGCTGACCTGAATCGACGATTGGGGGGCGATCGGGTGACTCGCTGCGAGGGGATGTGATGACAAACCCGGCGGTGGCTCGCATCTTTGGGACGAGAGGGCCAGGGTTCGCTCCCGGTATGGTTGGCTGTCGCATCGATATCGAGGGCAAGGAATCCGATGAGTAGGGACCTGAATGTCACCGTGTTCAAGGGTGTCCGCGTTTTCAATGGTCTGGCTGCCGAACTGGTTGGCTCCACCGACGTCGTGATTCGCGGCAACACGATCGAATCGGTCGGCGCGGCCACAGTGACTGAAACGGACCTAGGCGGCGCATCCGTGATCGATGGCAACGGGCGTGTTCTGATGCCGGGCTTGATCGACGCCCACTGGCACGCGAGCTTCGCAGTTATACCGTTGCAGGCCGGCATGACGGCCGATCCCGGTTACATCCACCTGCTGGCGGGAAGGGAAGCCAAGAACACCCTCCTGCGCGACTTTACGACGGTACGGGACCTCGGTGGTCCGGTTTTCGGTCTCAAACGTGCCATCGACGAAGGCGCACTGACCGGTCCACGTATTTATCCATCAGGGGCCTTCATCAGCCAGACCGCCGGACATGGCGATTTCCGCTTGCCCTGAGGTACCGAGAGGGGTGATGGGTCACCTGAGTCGCGCCGAGTTGTTGGGAGCAGCCGCCATCGCCGACGGAACCGATGAGGTTCTACGGGCCGCTCGTGAGCAGTTGATGTTGGGGGCTAGCCAGATCAAATTGATGGCGGGTGGTGGTGTCTCCTCGCCGTACGACCCCATCGACGTAACCCAGTACACGGAGGCAGAAACCCGAGCGGCGGTGGAGGCTGCTGAGAACTGGGGCACATATGTAACCGTGCACGCTTACACACCTCGTGCGATCAGCCAGTCGATCCGAGCGGGAGTGCGTTGTATCGAACATGGACAACTCGCCGACAACGCCACCGCCGAGTTGATGGCCAAAACCGGGACATGGTGGAGCCTTCAGCCCTTCCTGGACGATGAGGACGCCATCCCGATTCCGGATCCAGCTGCACGCGCCAAACAGCTTGAGGTGACCGATGGCACCGAACGCGCCTATGGGCTGGCCCGCAAGCACGGGGTGAAGGTCGCCTGGGGAACCGATACCTTGTTCGACGCCTCGCTCGCACCCCGCCAGGGCAAGCAGTTGGCCAAGATGACCCGCTGGTATTCACCAGCAGAAGTGCTCATCTCTGCGACCTCAGGCAACGCCGAGCTACTCGCCATGTCAGGACCTCGCAACCCCTACCCGGGCAAACTCGGTGTAGTCGAGCCGGGTGCGCTCGCCGACCTCCTCCTGGTCGATGGAGACCCGATCGCCGACATCAACCTCCTGGCCGACCCCGAGCGTTCACTCGTGGCGGTCATGAAAGACGGTGTTCTCCACAAGAACAACAATCCACCTGGTTGAGAATCGACTCCATCAGACGCGCGTCTCCCCTCGAATTGAACTCGACTGGTGTCAGGTGTGGTCGACGGTGATTATGACCTTGCCGCGGGCGTTGCCGCTCTGGACGTGTCGGAATGCGTCGGCGATCTCGTCCAGCTCGTAGCGGCTGTCGATGAGGGGGACGATCTGGCGGGAATCGAGAAGACGCGCGAGGTATTCCTTATCATTCCCCTCGTTGGGGACCCATCCGAAGATGCCCATGCTCTTGTTCCCAATCAGCGAGATCGCCCCACCCACGAGAAGCGCATCGAAGAATCCGACCACGTTCCGGGCGATCTGGACGTACCGGCCACCATGTTCCATAACCCGCCGATAGTGGCGGACCGACCGGTTGGCAGCGATATCGAGGATGAGGTCGTACCGCTCCCCCGTCCGGGTCACGTCCACCGCGGTGTAGTCGAGTACATGGTCCGCCCCAAGGGAGCGCATCATGTCGAGCTTTTCCGTATGGTCGACGCCGCTCACCTCCGCCCCGTAGACCTTGGCAAGTTGGATGGCGAAGGGCCCGACACATCCACCCGCACCATTGATGAGGATCGTTTGACCTGACTTGATTGGACCGATCTTGCGGAGCGCCTGCAGCGCCAGCAGTCCCGAGTGCGGAACGGTTGCCGCCTGTTCGAATGTGAGGTTCTCCGGCTTGACGGTGAATGCCTTCTCGGGAGCACACACATACTCGGCGAAGGCTCCTTGTCCCTCAGCGATCATGTCGCTCCAAACCTCATCACCCGACTCAAGACCCGTCACCCCTGACCCCACTGCTTCGACACGACCCGAGACGTCCAGGCCAAGTCGTCGGTTTCGGGGCCGGAGAAAGCCGTAAGCGATGCGGGCAGCGAAGGGCACGCCCAGCAGGAGGTCCAGGTCGGCGGTGTTGACCGACGCGGCGATAACTCGCACCAGGACCTCCCCCTCTCCCGGTACCGGTTTGTCGACGTTGACCACCCCGAGCACGTCGGGTGATCCGTATTTATCACGGATGATCGCCCGTACCTGCTGTCCGCTAATCGGCCCGGTAGCGGTTGTGGTTACCTCGTCCTGCTCCTTCGCATCACTCGTCATTTCCGTGCAGGTTACCCATACAGTGTAAGGCTGTCAAGAACGAGTCGGTGCTACCGCGAACGATGTAGCGGCTTTCCAACCTTTGCCCGATGACACCCCGACCCGAATGAAATAGGTTCCAGCCATGACACGTCAAACTAACTCCCGTCGGTGGATCGGAGCGGTCCTTGTCGTCGTTTCCCTGACCGCTGCCTGGTTCTTCGATCAGCCATCCCGCCCTATGCCGGCAACCGGCGTGGCCTCCGAGTTCAGCGCCGGCCGAGCACTGGAAGTGCTGGCCGACATCGGCGAAGACCCAACGCCGATAGGTAGTGCGGAAAATACCCAGGTTCGTGGGCTCCTCGTCGATCGGCTGGAAACGATGGGTCTCGAGGTGACGGTGGAGGCGGGCGTAGGTACCTGGAAATCTGGGTCCGCCGTTGAGGTAGGTCAGGTGAACAACGTGGTAGCACGTCTCCGCGGGACCGACTCAACCGGACCGGTCATCCTCGTTGCCCACTACGACACGGTTCCCCACAGTCCGGGGATCTCCGACGACAAGGCTTCGGTGGCGGCCATTCTGGAGACGGTACGCGCCCTCACCGAAAGCCCGCCACTTCGCAACGATGTGGTGATTCTTCTCACCGACGGCGAGGAACCGGGTCTGCTGGGCGCCGATCTCTTTGCGCGAGAAATGGACCCCGACGGAGTGATCCTCAATTGGGAGGGTTATGGCAACCGCGGCTCCTCTGTGATGTTCCAAACCTCTGAAAACGCACAGGACCTCATCGGGGCATGGGCCACCTCGGCCCCGAACCCGGTGGGGAGCTCCGCTTTCACCGAGTTGTTCCTGCTCGGGACCAACCACACCGACTTCACCCGGTTCAAAGATGCCGGTTTCGCAGGTCTCGACTTCACACCTGTGGACGGGATCGTCCACTACCACAGCGCCACCGACAATATCGAAAACCTCGACACCGCCGCGATCCAACATCATGGCGACACCATGCTCGCCATGACACGAGAGCTCGGGGAGCGCGATCTGTCCGTCCTCGACGACGGTGGCGAACTCACCTACTTCAGCGCCTTCGGCCAAGTCTTCTCCTATCCGGTCTGGTTGAACTGGCCGGTCGCAGTCGCCGCTCTGGTGGCGTTGGCTGCCATCACCTTCATCGCCCGACGTCGTGGTGTCGTCACTTTTCCACGGGTGTTGGCTGCGTTCGGAGCCCTCCTAATCGTCCTTGTGGTGGTGCCCGCGGCGGCCTATGGACTCTGGGCCTTGCTGATGGCGGTCCGGCCCGAGTACTCCGCATTCCAGATGGGTGACGTTGGGGACGTCTACCACCCTGGCTGGTATCGGCTGGCTCTCCTCGCCCTCTCCACCTCCATTATCGCCGCCAGCTACCTGCTGCTCCGGCGCCGGCTCGGAGCTATGGCGCTGAGCATCGCGGCCCTGACCTTGGTGGCATTGCTTGGTATAAGCACAGCAGGCGCCATGCCGGGACTCTCCTATATCGGCGGCTTGTCAGCCCTGTTGGCGGCTGGGGGGATCCTGGTTCATTTCACGGTCGGAGCGTCACATCCGGGGTGGAGTGTGACGGCGATAACCGTTGGGATGCTGCCCGGGGTGATTCTCACCGGATTAACGGCCTCGATGACCCTGAGCGCACTGGGCATCGCGGGTGGGTTGGGTGCAGCCGCAATCTTCGTATTCACCGGATTCCTCGGAGTGGCTGCAGTCGGTGCCGTCGGGACGAATACCGATGAGGCGCGCTCGAGGTGGCGGGGTGCGATCTGGGTTCCGCGAGCAGCCCTCCTCGTCGCGGTGTTGGCAACCACGGTCGGCTTGATGACTGACACCACCGGTACCGAGGACCCGGTGCCGAGCCATCTCGCATATCTGGTCGATGCGGACCAGGGCACCGCGGTCTGGGCCAGCGAGGATTCTCAACCCAGCACATGGGCAAGCCAATACGTCGACCCGTCGTCCGACCCGAAATCGTGGCCCATCTCCTATCGAGACGAAACGAGGTGGTTCGGAAAGGCCGAGACCGCTGATTTCCCACCCCCCGAGGTATCGGTACAGGCCGTGGACGGCAACCCCTCCGATCTCAGACTTGAGATTCGATCGGCGCGCGAGGCCGATGTTGTGATGGTGCGCATGGATCGGCCCGTGGAAGAGGCGGCCATCGAAACCGCTGACGACACGATTGCGATCGCGCCTCCCCGGTCGAGCGAGGAGTGGCCCTTCATACTCCGGTTCCACAACCCGCCATCGGAGGGCTTCGTGCTGACGTTGCGTCTTTCGGAAGACGGCGACCCAACCGTGGCGGTCTCGGACATCAGCTACGGTCTGAGCGGGATTCCGGATTTCACGGGCCGACCCCACGGGGAGATCACCTCTCCTCGCAGAAACCGACTCCCCTCCGACGCAGTCGTGATAGGAAAGGTGCTGACTCCATGAACACGAGCCGGAACGCCCTGTGAACATGTCATTGACCCAGTCCAGACGGGTCGGCACAATCAACGTCACCGCCTTGCTGGATGGCGAGGGTCCATTCTTCGAGAACAGGGGCGACGTCTTTCCCGCGGCGACTGCAGACCAGTGGCGAGCCGCCGACGCGTTCGATCCAGGAGCCCACGACGAGGCGGGTCGGTGGCATCTTCACTTCCGCTGCTTTGCGATCCGCTACCCACGCATCGGGACGGTGCTGGTCGATGCCGGCATAGGTCCCGCTGAGAGTCCTCTCTCGTCATGGACACCGGTCCCGGGTGTTCTCCCGCAATCACTCGACGAAGCGGGGATCGCTCCGGACGAAATTGAAACCGTGGTCCTCACACATCTCCACCGAGACCACACCGGATGGGCGGTCTCGGGTAGAGATGACGTGAAGCCGTACTTCCCCAACGCCCGATACGTTCTCCAGTCAACGGAGGCCGACTGGCTCCAAGACTCTCTCCTCCACGAGCAGGTCCTGGCGCCGCTGGACCACGCCCAGCAACTCTCTCTCATCGATGGTGAGGAGAAGCTATCGACTGAGATCAAGGTGGTGCCCACCCCTGGTCATACCCGCGGACATCAGAGTGTCATCGTGGAAGGCAGAGAGGAAACACTCGTCGTGACCGGAGACCTGCTGGTCCACTCCATCCAGCTCCTATACCCCGAGGTCGGCTACTTGTTCGAGGATGATCAAGAGGCGGCATATCGGTCACGGGAGCGGATCATGGATCTGGTTTCCTCGACCGGTGGCATTCTGGGCACAGCCCATCTCAGCGAACCTTTCGTTTGACGTGCCACGAGGCCGAGGCGGGTCTGATTGACCTACTCGAAACGGAACCTGGTGACGTCGTTGGGGAAATCGAACCAGGCCATTGCCTTCTGGGGCGTGAACACCCGCAATCCGCCTGCCATCTCGCCTTCCCAGGCGTCGGGGGCCGGCGAGTAGCCCCTCTCGGAGTACTTGACCGCAAACGCCTCGGAGAGACGGCCACCGAGTTCGAGACCCGGCGGGTCGGCCTGGTTGGAGGTACCGTCCAAGATCACTGCCTCCCAACCATCCTCCAGATGGAGGGTGCACGCCGGGTTCTCGGTCAGATTTCTTGTGTGGAGCGTCGCCGGAGACCCGTCATACCAAAATCGACTGTCCAGCCAGACACCCCATCGGGGAACGACGTGCGGTCTGCCATCGGGTCGGGTGGTCGCCATCCAATAGTGGGACGACTCCACCAGTCGCTGTTCGACGGTCGCCCAATCCAACGCACCGTCGTCGTTCTCGGGGACGCCGTATCCCGCGGGCATCTCTGGTAGGTCTCGTCGTGGTTCCATCCGGTCACACTATCCCGTCCCACCGACTACAACTCTGCGTCATCGGCGGCGGTACCGTGACACCCATGAGCGACGACGATCTCGGATTCAGCTAAACGGTGCGGAGGTCGGGCGAGGTGGTCATCTCCCGTGAGGGACGCACCATCACCAACCTGCGAGGCTCGGCGGCGGACGGCTTCCTCCGCAAGGTGGAGAGGAGCGATCCCCAACAGGTGATGGCCCGGGTCACCGGCAACTACAAGCACGGCAACGAACGCAGGTCCTAGTGTCCTGTCCGGCAGATCATGCATGAAAAGCGAACCCACCGGACAGAACACTAATGAGAGCCGCGCTGATCACCGAGTTCAACAAGCCCCTCGAGATCGGGTTGGTGGATGATCCGTCCCCCTCCCCCGGTGGGATCGTCCTCCGGGTGGAAGCCACCGGTGTTTGCCGCAGCGACTGGCACGCCTGGGTGGGCCACGAGAAACTTCCGGAGCTCCCCCATGTCCCCGGCCACGAGATGGCAGGCACGATCGAGGCGGTGGGTGCCGAGGTGGAAAGGTGGCGACCAGGCGACCGGGTCATCGTCCCCTTCTCGATTGGCTGCGGTGTCTGCGATTCGTGCTCGGACGGCCACCTCAACACCTGTGACCGCCCCTTCACACCAGGGTTCACCCATTGGGGATCCTTCGCCGAGCTCGCCGCCATCGACCACGCCGACCCCAACCTCGTGAGGCTTCCCCCAGACCTCGATCCGGTCCACGCCGCCGCCCTGGGTTGTAGGTTCATCACGGCGTTCCGTGCAGTAACCGACCGGGGCCAGATAGTGCCAGGTCAGTGGCTGGCGGTGCATGGCTGTGGTGGTGTCGGACTGTCGGCGGTGATGATCGGTGCCGCCCTTGGAGCACAGGTAGTTGCAGTCGATATCGACGAGCGGAAGCTGGAAATGGCCACCGCGCTCGGTGCCGCAACTGTGGTCGATGCCACCACGACCGAAGATGCAGGTCGAACGGTGCGAGAGGTCAGTCACGGTGGTGCTCACGTCTCGATCGACGCTGTCGGCACCACCTCGGCCGCCCTCAACTCCATCAGATCATTGCGGAAGCACGGTCGTCACATACAGGTGGGGCTGATGTACGGCGACGATGCGGCACCGCCCATCCCGATGGATCCGATCATGATGCGCGAGATCGAAATCCTTGGAAGCCGGGGTATGCCCGCCCACCATTACCCCCGTGTGTTCGACCTCATTTCCTCCGGCTCCGTCGATCCACGCAAGCTGGTGACAGCGACGGTCCCACTGGAGGGCATCTCACGGGTATTGGCCGATATGGACGACTACTCGGGTGTCGGGGTCACCGTTATCGACAGGATATGAGCTAGTGGTGTGTTACTTCCCGCCCTCGCGGGCGCGCTTGGTGTAGACGTCCTCGGTAAGAGACCGACTTGAGTTGGCGATGATCGTCTCCAGCACCGCGAGGTCCACATCCTCGAGATCCTTGATGTAGAGGGAGCCGACGCCGGTCTTGTGGGAACCCAGCCTTTCGAGGAGCTCATCGTGGGCTCCCACCCCATCGGGGAGATAGACGACGGTGGCTGCCTTCCGTGGGGCAAAGCTCGCGCCGGGACCGTCACCCTCCTGGCCACTCTCATACTTGTAGTGGTACTGCCCGAACCCGACGATGCTGCCATAAAGCTGGGGCTGCTCCCCGGTGACACGAGCCATTAGGTCGACCAGGGTTCTCGCATCACGTCGCCGTATAGGTTTGTCGAGTCCGGCGAGAAACTCCTCGACCTCCGAACTAGGCATCCGGTGTGTTGAGGATCTCGATTGCCCGTCGCACCAGCTCCTCGGCCTCGTTGATCCTCTGCTCATAGGTGGCCAGGTCGCCCTGCTGGAGGGCGGCCTCTGCTTGTTCGAACGCAGCTTCGGCCTGTCCAAGCAGCTCCGATGCAGTGGCTCCCCCCTCCCCGGAGGGTTCGGTGGTGGGCGGCGATTCACCACCATCGTCGGGGTCCTCTGGTTGCTCCCCCTCCCCGAACACCAGGTTGAGGGCATCGTCGAGCGAGCTGGCCCACTCCACCTGATCCTCATACACGACCACTACCCTGCGGAACTCCGGGAAACCACCATTGGCGCCCTGGAGGTATATCGGCTGCACATACACCACCGACTCCTCGATGGGGACGACCAGCATGTCACCTCTAACGACCTCCGACCCCTGCTGGCTCCACAGGGTGAACTGCTCGGAGATCTCGTCGTCCTGCTGAATCCGCTGATTCACCTGGTTGGTCCCGTCTACCACCTCGCCCTGGGGCATACGGAACTCGACCATCCTCCCGTATTGTCCCGGCGATGAATCGGCTACCAGGAACGAGGCCATATTGAGTTTGTCCCTGGGGTTGAAGGGTTGCAGGAGGACATAGGACTCCGTCTCCTCACCGGGAAGACGTGTGAGAAGGTAATAGGGCAGCAGCTCGTCGGTGTACTCCACCCCGTCGGGGAGGGGCTGGTCGCCCACCAACAGCTCGGATCCACCGGTCCCCCGTTCGATGTCAGCTGGGTCGATAGGGAACTGCCATTCGTCGTTGCCGGTGAAGAAGGCCGATGGCTCCAACATGTGATAGTTCGTATAGAGGGCGGTCTGCAGCCGAAAGAGATCCTGGGGGTATCGGAGATGTTCTTCGACGCCCTCCGGTAACTCCGAAGCGGGATTGAACAGATCCGGGAACGTGGCCGCCCATGCGGCGGCCATGGGATCTG
>WHTL01000098.1 GCA_009377735.1 Acidimicrobiia bacterium | reverse complement strand
GAAGCGTTTCAGGACCGAGTTTCACACGGCTCGCTTCGGTCATATGCTCTTCGCCTCAGCCGAGATCTTCTCCGGTTTGGTGACGGCAGGCGTCCTCGCCGTTGGCCTGACCGTAGGTCAGACCTGGGGTATGACGGCCGGCACTCTTCTCGCTTTCCTGTTCCTTGTCAACCTTCTCATTGACCCCCTCCTCATGTTGGTGGAGATGTTGGAGCCAGCCCAGAGTGCAGGTGCCGGCCTCCGTAGGGTCACCGGCGCGCTCGACACCACTTCCGACACGGGCGACGTGGCCAACCCCATCGAACTGCCGCCGGGGTCGGCGGAGATCTTCACTCATGGGCTCGGGATCACCTATCCGGACGGCACCGAAGCATTGACCGATGTGAATGTCACCATTGCCTCGGGGTCACGGGTGGCGGTGGTGGGTGAGACGGGTTCGGGGAAGACGACCTTCGCCAAACTTCTCCTACGACTCCTCGCCCCTACCCAGGGCTATGTGGAGGTGGGCGGGCACCGTCTCGAAGAAGTCGCCGAGAAGTCATTACGCGGTAGGATCGCCTACGTTCCCCAGGAGGGGTTCTTGTGGGATACGACCATCGCGGGGAACCTCCGGTACGGTAATCCACGGGCCGCTGAGCGTGACATGGAGACGGCCTTTTTCGAGGTTGGCCTCGACGATTGGCTGGCCGGACTTCCCGATGGGCTCGACTCGGAGGTGGGGGAGAGGGGAGGGAACCTGTCGGCGGGCGAGCGTCAGCTCGTTGCCCTGGTGAGGGCCTGGATCTCGGGTGCCGCCATGTTCATCCTCGACGAGGCAACGTCGGCGGTCGATCCGGCGCTCGATGTGAAGTTGCGACGCGCAATGGAGCGGATCACGGCAGGCAGGACATCGGTGACGATCGCACATCGACTTGCCACGGCCCAGTCTGCCGACCGGATCCTCGTCTTCGACCGGGGCCGTCTGGTCGAAGACGGCACCCACAGGGAGTTACTCGTCGAGAACGGAATCTATGCGGGTCTCTATGCCGACTGGACCACAGGTGTGGAGGCGGGTTGACCCTTAAGAACCGGTGGGATCGGCTCCCAGCCAGAACCGATTGTCGAGACTGGTGGGGATTACGTCGACGATGCGGTCGTTTGTGAGGTCGACGGTAAACTTGCTGATCTCGCGACGGAGGAGCGAAATGGCGGATTCGATCCAGTCATCGGGAATTGAGGTGTTTCCGAGCGCCAACGTCATATCGACTCCGACCACGCGGGAGATGATTCGGCCCAGGGCGACGGAGACACGCTGATCGGGGGCTTCCGGGACATCTCGGTCGATATGCGAGCCCAACAACTCGGCTGCCCTGGCGGTCAGCGGATTGTCGGCGAGATGGCGAAGCAGGTTGAACTCCCCGGTCTTTCGCATCTCCTTGATGTTGGAGAGCGCCAGTTGCTCGTAAAGGATGTCGTTGGAGCCCTCGAAGATCTGGAAGGGACGGCTGTCCACCAATGATCGACCTGCGATGTGATCGAGCCGATATCCTGTGGCGCCAACCAACTGCAGGAGCGAATCGGCCGCCTGATGCATGAAATCGGTGGCGACTGTCTTGATGGCATTGGCGGGTGCAGAGAGACGTGACAGTTCAAGATCCAACGACGCGTTCTCCGAGGCCCAATGTCCCATGGCCATCACTGTCACGAGCCGACCCTGCAATTCGGCGATTCGGGCTCTGACCTGGTCGTACTCGATGAGGGCCGTACGCCCCACTACCCGTTGTCGACAGTGGTTGACCGCTTCGTCAACCATACGGCGGATGAAACCAACGGCCATTCCTGGGAACTGAATCCGACTGCGGTGAAGGGTATCGAGCAGCATCCCGACACCGCGTTTCCCACCGCCGAGACGGTTCTCGCCGGGGACCGTGATGTCGATACGGTTCCGCCCGTAAGGGATCCCGTAGAGACCCAGGGCGTTGTACCGCTCTTCGACGTCGATGTGTTGGTCGGGGTCATCCTGCTCGGCAATGAACAAGTCGATCCCGGGCCGGAGCGAGCCGCTGTCGGTGCGCTGGCGGGCGGTTATCAGCCAGTAGTCGGCCCAACCTGTGAGACCACCCCAGTGTTTGGTGCCTGAGACGTGGAAGCCATCTCCCTTTTCCGTCCAGGAGGTCTGCATCCCAAGCGCATCGGAACCAAAGTCGGGTTCGGTGATCATGAGACCGCCAAGGGCACCGCCACCGGCAAAACGGGGGAGGATCCGTCGTTTTGCGTCGGCATCCCCGTACTTGCTCGTGGGTTGCAGGAACAGAGCTCCGTTGATACCCAGCGTGAGCCCCAGCGATAGCGAGTGGTAGCAGGCGGTGTCGAGGATGCCGAGGCCATCGGAGATGTGCCCACCTCGTCCACCGTATTCTGTGGGGATGTAGGCACGGAGTGGTCCGGCGCTGAGCACGTCGCGCAGGAGGAAAGGAGGAACGCCACGTGAGACACTGGTTGTATCCTCGTCGTGACGCGACGAATAAAGCCGGACGAGTGTCTCCCGGAACTGGTTATGTACCGCTTTGAGATCCATCAGCGACTAATTGTATCGGGATTATCGCCAACGGGCATCACAAACGCTTGTGTGGCCGGATATATGGCATGTGGAGCGTTGAAGGGGGATACACTCGGGATCACTCTGGAAACAACTCGATGCGGGTGATCAATGGCCAACAAGAGTGAGTCCGATACCGACGAGACCCAGTTCGGCACCAACGACTGGCTCGTTCAGGATATGCGACGACGTTGGCAGGACGATCCCGAGTCTGTGAGCGAGACCTGGCGCACCTACTTCGACTCGAACGGTGAGAGAGACGTGTCGGTGAAGAAGACAGAGAAGGCTGCACCGACGAAACAACCGGAGCAACCGGTACGGCCGGAGAACGATCAGCCAGAGAAACGGGCGGCACAAACACCAGCCACACAGTCTGCCCCCGTGCCCCAGGTTCCGGATGGTGCCGCCCGTCTCACCGGAATCTCGGCGACGATCGCCGACAGGATGGACGACTCCATTGGTGTCCCCACCGCTACCTCCTTCCGCGACATCCCCTCCAAGCTGATGGAGGTAAACCGGATGATCCTCAACAACCAGCTGAGGCGACTGACCCGCGACGGCAAGATCAGCTTCACCCACATGATCGGATGGGCCACCGTCAAGGCACTTCAGGAGGTCGACGGCATGTCGGTGTCATACACCACCGTCGACGACAAGCCCCACATCGTGAGGCACGAGCACGTCAATTTCGGTCTGGCCATCGACATCGATCGCGGTGACGGCCAGCGGGTCCTTCTCGTCCCCAACATCAAGAAGGCTGACACCCTCGGGTTTGCCGGCTTCTGGTCGGCGTATGAGGACATTGTTCTTCGAGCCCGCAACAACGAGCTCACCCTGGATGACTATGCCGGAACCACGGCCACCCTCACCAACCCGGGAACCATCGGGACGGTGCAGTCCGTGCCGCGTCTGATGCCCGATCAGGGGGTCATCATCGGGGTTGGAGCTATCACCTACCCACCCGAGTATCAGGCATCCGATCCTGAGTACTTGGCCCGCCAGGGGATAGGTCGTGTGGTGACGTTGTCCTCGACCTATGACCACCGTGTGATCCAGGGTGCCCAGTCGGGGGATCTGCTCGCCAGAATCCACAGTTATCTCCTCGGAGAAGACGAGTTCTACGAAGAGATCTTCGACGCTGTGGATGTTCCCTACACGCCGGCGCGGTGGGCAGTGGACTTCAATCCACCCATTGGAAGCTCTGAGTGGGCGCAGAAGCAGGCCAATGTGTTCCGTCTCATCAACGCCTACAGGGTTCGGGGTCATCTAATCGCCGATCTCGACCCGCTGCACCAGGAGCGGCCCCGCATGTGGGAGGAGCTCGACCCACTTGCCTACGGTCTCACCATTTGGGATTTGGACCGGACCTTCGCCACGGGTGGCATGGGCGGTAAGCAGCAGGACAAACTCCGCGACATCCTGTCCCGGTTACGCGATGCCTACTGCCGGACCATGGGGATCGAGTTCATGCACATCCAGGAAAGGGCTCAGAAGGAATGGATCCAGAAGCGACTCGAGGTCAAACAGGAGCCGATGGGTATTGACCAAAAAGTCCGCATTCTCCGCAAACTCGGCCGTGCCGAGGCTTTCGAATTGTTCCTCCACACCAAGTTCGTTGGGCAAAAACGTTTTGGATTGGAGGGGGCGGAGTCGCTTATACCGCTTCTCGACGGGATTCTCGGGATGGCGTCCGGAGACGGTATGGAGCAGGCCGTGATGGGTATGTCCCACCGGGGGAGGCTCAACGTCCTCGCCAACGTCATCGGCAAGAGCTATGAACGCATCTTCCGCGAGTTTGGTGGCGGACCCGATCCCGATCAGGCCGGTGGTTCGGGTGACGTCAAGTACCACCTGGGCGCATCGGGGTCGTACTCCACCGACAATGGGGAGATCGGGGTGGAGGTGGTCGCCAACCCCAGCCACCTCGAGGCGGTGGATCCCGTACTCGAGGGTGTGGTCCGGGCCAAACAGGAGAAGGTTGGCGAAGGTGGTCCCGACACCATCCTTCCCATCCTGATGCACGGCGACGCCGCCTACGCCGGCCAGGGTGTTGTGGTGGAAACCCACAACCTCTCCCAACTCAAGGGCTACTACACGGGTGGCACGGTTCACGTCGTGATCAACAACCAGGTCGGATTCACCACCTCGGCTCTTGATGCGCGCTCCAGCTTCTATGCCACCGATGTCGCCAAGACCGTCCAGGCCCCGATAATCCATGTCAACGGCGATGACCCCGAGGCGGTGGTGCGAGCGGCCGAGCTCGCCTTCGAGTTCCGACAGGAGTTCAACAAGGATGTGGTGATCGATCTCCTCTGCTATCGCAGACGGGGCCACAACGAGGGTGACGAGCCTTCCTACACCCAGCCGGTCATGTACCGCCTCATCGACGAGAAGGAGCCCGTTCGAAAGCAGTTCCTCAGACGGTTGGTCGCGACCAAGGCGATCACCGAAGACGAGGGAGAGGAGTTGGTCAGCGAATTCCGGACGATGCTCGACGCCGCGTTTGACGACACCAAGGAAGCCGACGAGCCGGTCCATGTCCTCACCGAGCCCTCCGTGCTCGATGACCCCACCACCAAGGTGGAGAAGGAGGTGCTCGGGAAGGTCCTTTCCTTTATCACCACCCCACCGGACGGCTTCGATGTTCATCCGAAGCTGCAGCGCATCTTGGAGGAGCGCGCCGGTGCCCTCGACTCCGACGGGATCGACTGGGGGACGACCGAGGCCCTGGCGTTGGGGACCTTGGCAATCGAGGGAACCCCCATTCGGCTCGCCGGCGAGGACT
Organism: Acidimicrobiia bacterium; assembly: GCA_009377735.1. Lineage (GTDB taxonomy): Bacteria > Actinomycetota > Acidimicrobiia > Spongiisociales > ZC4RG35 > WHTL01. Next base: position 6,603 of record WHTL01000098.1, on the reverse strand, counting down.
CCCGACGGGGGACATTCAGCCAGCGTCATGCTGAGCTCACCGACTACACGACTGCCGAAACCTGGGCCCCGCTCGAGGAGCTCACCGCCGGCAAGACCCGGGTGAGGATCGTCGACTCGCTCCTCTCCGAGTTCGCCGCCGTGGGATTCGAGTACGGCTATTCGGTGGAGTCGCCGGAGGCTCTGGTGATGTGGGAGGCCCAATACGGTGATTTCGCCAATGGCGCGCAGGTGGTGGTGGATCAGTTCATCGCAGCCGGGTGGGCCAAGTGGGGTCAGAACTCGGGTCTGGCCATGCTCCTTCCCCACGGTTATGAGGGTCAGGGCCCGGAGCATTCCTCCGCCCGTATCGAGAGATACCTCGATCTCTGTGCCTTGGACAACCTCAGGGTGGCCATCCCTTCTACCTCCGGGCAGTATTTCCATCTGCTGAGGAGACAGGCACGTCAGCAACCACGGCACCCCTTGGTCGTGTTCACCCCCAAGTCCCTGCTGCGGGCTAAGACCTCGATGGTGACCTCCGATGTTCTCACCGACGGTGTGTTCCAGAGGATCATCCCAGACGAAACCCATGAACCCCGACGAGTTGTCCTGTGCACTGGGAAGGTCTACTACGACCTCGCCAAGACGAGGGCCGACAAGGAGATAGACGACGTCGCCCTGGTACGGGTGGAGCAGCTCTATCCGGTGCCGCGGCGGGAGCTGGCGGAGTTGGACCGCGCCATTGGAGACGCCGACCTCATTTGGTGTCAGGAGGAGCCGGAGAACATGGGCGCTTGGCGGTTCCTGGGTCCCCGCCTTGAGGAAATATTTGGGCGTGATATTCGTTATGCTGGGAGAGAAGCGGCGGGTTCCCCCGCCACCGGATCTGCCACCGTCCATCTCGCTCAGCAGCGCGCCCTGGTGGAAGAGGCGCTGGAGCGCTAGAGGGACCGGTTTTTAACGCCCCCAATCAATTGGATAGTTGAACGTGCCCTTGTTTCTAGTAGTCGTTGCCATCTTTGCCCTGCGTCTTGTTGACGTCTCGATGGGGACGCTTCGCATCGTCTTCTTGGTTCAGGGCCGCACCCGTCTCGCCGGGGCCACCGCCTTCTTCGAGTCACTCGTCTGGACCGTCGCCGCCATCCTCGTCCTGAACAATCTCGACTCCCCCTGGAAGATCCTTGCCTACGCCGGTGGTTATGCGGCCGGAACCATGCTGGGGGGAATGGTCGAACAGAAGATCGGCCTCGGTAACCGTCTGGTGCGCATCGTTTCACCGGTCGACTCGCCCCAGACATATCCCCGTCTCCACGAGGAAGGCTACCCGGTGACCGTTATGAACGGCGAGGGCCGCGACGGCGAGGTGAGGATATCTTTCACCTTCGTGCCCCGCAAGGAGGTTCCTTCGGTCATGGCGATGGTGAGGGAGGTCAACCCGAATGCATTCGTCATGGTCGAGGACTCCACCTTGGCGAACGGCTCGGACAACTGGCACCGTGCGGCTACTGCGTTGCGTAAATGAAGTCGAAGCCCTTCCGACGTCTGGTCGGCGCCGTGGTTCCTCCCATGGTTGACCGGGGCATACCCGTTGAAGTGGGTGGGAGTGGTGCCCTTCTTCTCCGTGGCGCCGATGTGGAGCCGGGGGATCTGGATCTGTTGGTCCCCGAAGAGAGTCTCGGGGCCATCCGGGATCTGATACCCGATGGGCATCTGGATACCAGCCACGCGGGTCCGTGGCTGACAAGTTGGAGATATCGCTGGGATTCTGTCGAGGCGCTGGGTGGGGCGGTTCTTCGTGATGGCGCCGAACCCTGGGTCATCCCCCTAGGTGACCCGGATCTGGTCATCGTCGACGACGTCGAGATTCCATTGTCACCATTGGCGGTGTGGATAAGGATCTACCGCATCATCGGATCAGACCGTCTGTCCATCGCCGAGGCGCTGTAATCTCTGGGGGCCACCCACGCTGCGAACCCAGGGTTCCCACGCCCGCTGAGCGACGTTGCCGGCCCTAAGTTCAGACCTTGCCGTCGACCGACCTCAGGGTTTCGGTGGGCCTAGGTACGAGGACGAGACGATAGCTTCTGGGGGACTCCGTCCCCCAGACCCCCAACGGCCGCCTCCACCATCTCAGATCGCGTGGTCGGGGCCGTCCGACCTCAACCTCCGAGACCTGGTTTCTGCCTGTCGTGTGTCGGGGATCTTCGGGGTTCGGTAAGGTCGTGCCTTGATGTCTTACTCGGTCGCGGTTTTGCCCATCGATGGCTTGCCGCGGGACATTGTTTCCCACCCACCACCACGGCATCTGCACATACTGGCGACGTCTGGGAGTCAACGATCGTCTCTGTTACGGCACACCCGGTCCGGATCCCTTTGGCGGTCCCAGATACGAGGACGAGACGAGACGTCCCGCGTCCACCGTGATCGTCCAGGTAGATCCCTTGGGCCACGAGGAGGTCCCATCGACGGTGTGATCGCCAACCACCAGATCCTCCACGATTAGCGGCATTAGGTCACCATGGGTGCAAACGACGGCGTTACTGCCGGCCAACTCCTTCACCAAGGTGGCGGTCGTTTCAGGGCGAACATTCTCGGCCAATGCCTGGTTCGCCTCTATCGCCACCCCTGTCCTTTCGGCGAGCGGCTCAACGCTCTGGACACAGCGCAGCGCCGGGCTGGACACGATCCTCTCCACCTGGGCGGTCTCAAGGAGGTTGGCGATACCTATGGACTCCGATACACCTTTGGGGGTGAGCGGACGTAGATGGTCTTCGCCATTCCAATCCTTGCGCTTTATGGCGTGTGCATGACGGACCACATAAAGCGTGCCGTTCCGGCGATGGGCTTCGAGGGGGGTTCGCTTCAGGAGCTCTCGGTCGGCGTTGTAGGTGAGGAGATGGCCCGCACCCTCCGGTGAAACCCAGCGGGTCTGGTCGACCTCGTCGTTTGGAGAGAACCGCGTCCCACCGGCCACTGGTCTCATCACGAACCAGTGGACCTTCTTGTTGCCTCTGGACACCTCATACTCGGTGCTGCCGAGCTCACCGACGATGCGGGTACGGAGACCGGTTTCCTCTTCCACCTCACGGACGGCAGTCTCCGGTGGTATCTCACCAGGGTCCTCCTTGCCCTTGGGAAACGACCAGTCGTCGTAGGAGGGTCTGTGAACGATGAGCACCTCGCTTCCACCGGAAACGAAACGGACGACAACCCCGCCGGATGCGGAGATGGTCTCGGTGGGGCTGGCGCTCATGCGGGGATCATCTGTTCGGACGGGGAGGAGACTGATGAAACTATAGGGTTACTGGTCAGTAGTGGTGATGCGCTCCAGGATGAGCTCCGCAATCTGGAGCCGGGAGGTGTCGATGATGGCGTTGTGGGAGGCGTCGTCGAGCCACACCAGGCGAGCCCCGAGGGCGGAGGCGAGGAGCGGTCCGCTTCGGGGGTGGACGGTGAGATCCGTCCGGGATTGGATGACCAAAGAGGGACGTCGGAGACGTCGGGCGGCACGATAGGCACGGACGGTGATGGCGAGGAGTCTGTTCACCGAATGTATGTCGACACTCTCGTAACCCTCCCACACGGTGGGGAACCCGGGGTCCGGCGGGGAACTGGGCTCAAAGGACACGCGGTCTCGAAACAAGCCGAGGACGGGAGCGGTGTAGATACGGGGATTGCGAACCAACACTGGGGTGTTGATGGTGGTGATGGTGGACGCCGCCGTCGGTCCGGCTAACAGTATGGAGATTGCCCCACCCATGGACAGACCCGCCAGATGGATGCGACGGCGGTCGGCGACCGTAGAGATCGAGCGCTCCACAGATTCGATCCATTCCGATGCGGTGGAGGTATCGAACTTCTCGACGGTCGTGCCATGTCCTGCGATGAGCGGGGCGACCACCGTGTATCCGGCCTCGTTGAGGGTGGTGGCGATGGGTCGCCAATGGAGCGGATGTCCAGTCCAGCCGTGTACCAGCACCACCGCCTCGTCATTGGCTCCTTCGAGACGTATTTCCTGGGCGGGCAACGGTGAAACTTCCATGGGTCGGCTGAACCCTACCCGGTACCGTCAGCCGACGAGAGTGCTGGCGATGGCAGAGGACACCCGCTCGTCATCGATGAGGGCGTGTCCCTCGATGGCGAACTGGGGCCAGGGGGAATCGAAGCCCGTGACCCGCTGAATAGGGCACTCCAAGGAGTACATCGCCTCCTGGGCGACGACGGCTGCGACGTCGGAGGAGATACTGGCGGTGCCTTGTGGCTCCTGGACGACCAGCAATCGACCCGTCTTCTCGACCGACGAAATCACAGTCTCCCGGTCCCAGGGAAAAAGGGTACGTAGGTCGATCACCTCGATCGAGGCGTCGGATGCCTTTGCCGCCCTGAGACAGACCGGGACCATGCCTCCGTACGTCACCAGGGTGAGATCGTCGCCTTCGGTGCGGATCCGGGCCGAGCCGATCGGGATCGTGTACTTGTCGGTGGGCACTTCCTCTCGGAAAGCTCGATAGAGCACCTTCGGCTCCAGGAAAACGACGGGGTCGTCGCTCAAGATGGCGGCCGTGAGCAGACCCTTGGCGTCGGTAGGGGTGCTGGGGCAGATGACGACGATGCCAGGGGCATGGGCGAAGTACGCTTCCGGCGAGTCACAGTGGTGTTCGTGGGCGCCGATGCCAGCACCGTTGGGCCACCGCACCACCACCGGTAGGGTCACATAGCCCCTGGTTCGATAACGCATCCGACCGAGGTGGGAGACGATCTGGTCGAAGGCGGGGTAGACAAAGCCGTCGAACTGTATCTCTGCGATGGGGCGGAGACCGGCCATTGCCATCCCCACCGCCGTTCCCACGATTCCCGACTCATTTAGAGGTGTATCGATAACCCGGTCCTCACCGAACTTCTCGATTAGGCCGTTGGTGATGCGGAAGACACCACCCGCCTGGCCGATGTCCTCACCCAGTACGAGCACCGACGGATCGTCGCCCATGGCCTCATGGAGGGTGGTGTTGATGGCATCCGCCATCGTCATCTCTGTGGTCTCTCCGCTGGGGATTTGATCATTGCCGATCTCCCACGTCTCGTCGGCGCTGAACACCGTCGGGCTCTCGCCCTTGGCAGCCTGGAAGTCATGGAGTTGGTCCACAACGTGGTGGGGGATACGGGAGAAGGCATTGCGTATGGCGTCATCCCGTCCCGGTAGCGGCGCCCTCTCCACCGCCTCGATGGCGGCATCGACCTCGGTCCCAATCTCGGCACGGATCTTCTCCGCGCCATCCATATCGAGCAGATCACGAGAGTTCAGATACCGCTCCATCCGCGGGATGGGATCCTTGGTCCGCCACTGCTCCTCCTCGTCCTCGTCTCGGTAGAGGCGAGCATCGTCGGCAGTGGCGTGGGCGCCGTATCGATAGGTCACAGCCTCGATCAGGGTCGGGCCACCACCACTGCGCGCCCTTTCCAATGACTCGGTGGTGGCCAGATACATCGCGATGGGATCCATTCCATCCACCCGTATCGACTCCATCCCGTATGCGATTGCCTTCTGCGCCACCGTCTCGGAGGCCGTCTGCTTGTGGTACGGAACTGAAATGGCGTAGTGATTGTTGGAGCAGAGGAACACAGTGGGGGTCTTCCACACCCCGGCGAAGTTCATCCCGGCGTGAAAATCGCTCTCCGATGTTGCACCGTCTCCGAAATAGACGATGCTCACCGCCGGCTCGTCAAGCAGCCGCGCCCCATAGGCGTAGCCGACGGCATGGGGAATCTGGCTGGCTATGGGCACTGTGACGATCCCTTGTCGATACTTGAGGACGTCCCAGTCGCTGTTGGGTCGGCCCCTCCAGTACGCCATGAGGACTTCCAACGGCAGCCCCCGGGCGATCTGGACACCATGCTCCCTATAAGAGGGAAAGATGAAGTCGTCCGCTCGGAGCGCCAGCGCGGATCCGACCTGGACGGCCTCCTGGCCTTCCAGCATCGGATACGTCCCAATTCGTCCCTGTCTTTGTAGGGCGAGCATTCGACGGTCCAGGGCACGGGTGAGAACCATGGTGCGATAGAGACGCTTTAGGAGTTCGGTGTCCAAACCGGGGTCGTCACCAACGAGTTCCCCGTCCTCGTTGAGGGTTTGACGCATCTCGATGTCGGCCATGACTCGATTATGGCAACCAGGTGGCTCCGGAGGAAATGGTTTGCTCAAGGGACCAAAGCCGGGGAGGGCTGAACCCCTTCACGACGAAGCGGCCCGCGATGGCGCCTTGATGCGGAGTCGGATGGTGAGGATCAGACTCCAATCCCGGATTCAACACCGTCCTCTAGTCGGACTCGCAGCCGAAGCCGTTCCCGTCACGGTCGAATTGATGAGGGTCTGGAGGTAGGACTCTGAACTTCCGGTGCTCAATGTCGTCACAGTTGAGATCCGGCGGCGGTGGCGGAATACAGACATCAGGGTAGGACGGGTCACAACTGGGCGGTCGAGTCGTCGAGGTCGTACTGCTCGTCGATGTGGTTGTGGGCGGTGGCGGCTTCGGGGTGGGAAGATCCAGCGCCCGCGCCAGGAACGATGCCATTTCGTCACGTCTCACGTCGTCGTTGGGACAGAACTCGTCATTGTCGGGTAGGT